>JANMMV010000414.1:0-2052 GCA_031373565.1 Saprospiraceae bacterium | reverse complement strand
CGCTAAAGCTGCACAAGTTTGCTGAATTGCTGAATTGCTGTTTACTAGCATAACTCAGGTTCGCAATTCAACATAAATCTAACTACTTCAATAGTACTTCTATTATCTTCTCAGCTGTATTTCCATCACCATATAACGCCTGTTTTGATGAGATAAAATCACATTTCAATACAAAATTGATTGAAGATAAGTCGTCAAACAAAAGCACATTATTACCTGTTTCTACTGTCTCAATCCACTCGGTTTCTTTTCGGATGGTAACACATTTTTTAGAAAGCCAATATGCTTCCTTCTGCATACCGCCACTGTCTGTTATCAAACCATCTGCATAGTAAAGATAACTAAGGTTGTTAAAATAGGATTGTGGATCTATAAAATCAATATTATCGAATGCTGATTCAGCAAGTTCATAGCTTTTCATTGCCTTTCGAGTCCGTGGGTGAATGGAAAAAATAACTTTTTTATCTAAAGAATTTAAGTTCTCCAAGACGTAAATCAACCTTTCTTTTTCGTCCGTATTGTAGGGTCTATGCAAAGTTACATAATAATATGATCCACTGAAAACTGGTTTGTGCATCCACTTTAGCTTCACTGCTTTATCAACAAGGTCTTTCATGATATCACCTACCTCATAAACATTGTCAATAATTCCTTCTTTCTCTAAATTATCCACCGAAACATGACTAGGGACGAAAAGATAGCTTGAAATGTGATCTGTCAATACTCGATTGATTTCTTCGGGCATCTCTTTATTATATGATCGAAGTCCTGCCTCTATGTGTACCAATGGAATATGAAGTTTCGATGCTACAAGCGCACCTGCAAGTGTCGAGTTTGTATCACCGTAAACAACAACAAAATCAGGAACTTCCCTAAGGACTATCTCCTCGATTTCGATCATCATTTTGCCTGTCTGATTGCCATGATTACCACCTCCCAATTGTAGAAGATAGGATGGTTTTGACATGCCAAGCTCATTGAAGAAGACTTGGCTCATATTCTCATCATAATGCTGACCCGTGTGAATGGTAAGCAAATTCAACTTATCTTTTGCCTCTGATTCAAACGCAAAATGCTTAATAAATTGTGGCCTAGCGCCTATAATTACGATGACTTTTTTCAAAAAGTTACTTACCGATTATGGTCAAAAGGGTGCTTGTCCCTATTCAACAATGCTAATGGATGACAATTTTCATTTGTAATGAGTGGCGTTGAAGTCCTTATTTTATGTACAATCTCAATCGCTGTCCGAGCCTCGCCGATCCTAAAACCACTCCCTGCTAATATATCTCTATAGCTCATCGTATGTAGATCCGTAAAACCATCACTAAACTCCAACTCTTCGCCTTCTATGTTGATGGAGCGATAAGTGCGTTTTCCACTCGCTTTGACCTCTTTTGGTAGCGTATCTTCATTGATAGATAAGAACCACCTGACTTTGGCTTTTGCAAATTCAAAATAGCCCGCTGCTCTATCATGCGTGTGTACATGCACTATGTTTTCTTTTACATCCCCGAAAACCCATTGC
Organism: Saprospiraceae bacterium; assembly: GCA_031373565.1. Lineage (GTDB taxonomy): Bacteria > Bacteroidota > Bacteroidia > Chitinophagales > Saprospiraceae > OLB9. Next base: position 524 of record JANMMV010000414.1, on the reverse strand, counting down.
AACATATCATAAAAATGAACACCAATATTGGTAGCTATGCCGCCTGATTTTTCATTATTACCCTTCCATGAAGTGTAGTACCAGTTGCCTCTTGCTGTGATATAAGTTAAGTCAAATTCAAACAATTTATCAGCCGATGAATTATCCACTTTGTGCTTGAGCGCAATAATATTAGGGTGTAATCTGAGCTGTAAGATATTAAATACCTTGTGCCCTGTTTCTACTTCCAATTCTTCGAGGGCATCAATATTCCAAGGGTTCAAAACAATAGGCTTTTCACATATTACGTCTGCACCATATCTCAATCCGAATCTTATATGAGCATCATGCAAATAATTGGGGCTACAAACTGCGACATAATCTGCTCTGTGACCTGCCCGCTTGAGTTTCTCTAAGTGTCTATCAAATCGCTCAAATTCTGTAAAAAATGCCGCTTTAGGAAAATATCTATCAATGATACCTACTGAATCGTTGGTATCCATAGCTGCAATGAGATCATGCCCATTCTCTTTGATGGCCTGCAT
>JANMMV010000579.1:0-10279 GCA_031373565.1 Saprospiraceae bacterium | reverse complement strand
GCCGATGTCGTGCACGTCGCCCTTGACGGTGGCGATGACGATCTTGCCCTTGGCCCTGGCCTCGCCGCCGGCGTCGACCATGGCCTTTTTCTCGGCCTCGATGTAGGGCAGCAGGTGGGCCACCGCCTGCTTCATCACGCGCGCGCTCTTGACCACCTGCGGCAGGAACATCTTGCCCTGGCCGAACAGGTCGCCGACGATGTTCATGCCGTCCATCAGCGGGCCTTCGATCACGTGCAGCGGGCGCCCGCCGCGGGCCAGGATGATCTGGTAGACCTGCTCGGTGTCTTCGACGATGAAGTCGTTGATGCCATGCACCAGCGCGTGGCTCAAGCGCTCTTGCACCGGCTTGGTCTGCTCTAACTGCATCATTTGCAATACCTGAATTATCGTAATTATTAGTTTGAAAATTACCAGATGCTTCATCAAACCCATATTGATACCAAACGTCATGCATGATATTGTTCCAATAAAATAAGTTGCTAATCATGGCATTCTGGTTAGAAACTGGTGGCTGAGTTAAATTTATTGGGAATCTAAAGTCAAGATTTGATCCGCCTTCGGCGTAAGTACCACCTGAATTTTCATTATCTCCGCCTCGATCTTCTTTAGCTTCGACGTTATTGCCCTTCGAAGTAGTATATTCTGCACCTGCCACACCATCATCATCATGCCATCCATAGTCAGATGCATTCAAATCTGATGGATCAACCAGAGTATCTCTATTGCCGTGACTAGGGCTTTCTATTGACAATGGATAGACTGCATACTCCGGAATCATCATCATCCCTTTTTTTGCCTTGATTGGCATAAAGCTATGATTCTGCTTTTTACTGTGCTCCAAGCACTTTTCTCCTTGATATCCGTCTCCAATACCACAGTTAGTGGTCCAGTCGTTTTTGTCGTAGTAAATCCCGGTCCGGGCATCGATGCGAACATTCCACCAGTGAAATCCAGTAATATCTTCGAAGCTCAACTCCCAGCACAGTTTTAATGAAGTAGGTGTTAACGGATAATATACGAGCCTAATGACGATATCATCGTGGGCTAGTTGGCTATTTTTCCAAGTTTCTTGTTTTTCTTTACTATCTGATGTCGATATAAGATATGAGTAAAATTCGCCTTCCGTTTTGATTTCAAAATGTTGTGCACACGCAACTATTGCCTGCTCAATTGATATAGTTGGCACTTTGGTATTGTACTTTTTATTGCTCTCAGAAATCCAATTGGAATGCGCATAAATCGCTTTACCGGTTTTATCTCGATGAATACTCATCACAGCCTGAAAAATATCTATACCAAACAGTTTTTGTTGATAGTAAATGTGTTTAACTCCAGATAGCGAACTCGTATGTTGATGTGATACTACAATTTCTTGTCCACTATCAACATATTTAGAAGACTGTGTTAAATAGACCAAAAAACTTGTGTCTACAGAAAGCTGGCTTGAACCCTGAATAACAGTACTCAGCGATAAAAGTAAAAAGATGGTGAAACGTTCAAAATGAAGATTCATTTCTTATATGGATATCTTTATTTAAGACACAAAATTATACTAATTGCCTAACATTTAATGTGATTTTAACGCTCAAAACAAAAAAGCAGTATTATCGTAAGACAATACTGCTTTTAATATTTGAAAAACCAAGCATACAGAACTATTCTGCTGTTTTATTATCAATTGATTGAGCTGGAGCAACCTTAGGTTTAGGCCCGCGCTTTGCCCCTATTGCTGCCTTCGGTGCTGCAACTTTCTTTGGTGCTGCAACTTTTCTAACTACTGGCTTTTTAGCTACAACTTTAGGTACCGCCGCCTTTGCTGGTGCGGCAACTTTAGCAGCTGCGGGAGCTTTTGGCGCTACAACCTTCTTTGGTGCCGCTGCTTTCTTGACTACAGGCTTTTTAACTGCAACCTTCCTTGGAGCCGTTGCTTTCGCTGGTGTAGCAACTTTAACTGCTACAGCTGCTGTTTTAGGCTTTGGGCCGCGCTTCGCACCCACTGTCGCTGACTTAGGTGCTACAACTTTCTTCGGTGCCGCTGCTTTTTTGACCACAGGCTTTTTAACTGCAACCTTCCTTGGAGCCGTTGCTTTCGCTGGTGTAGCAACTTTAACTGCTACAGCTGCTGTTTTAGGCTTTGGGCCACGCTTCGCACCTACTGTCGCTGCCTTAGGTGCTGCTGCCTTTGCTGGTGTAGCAACTTTAACTGCTACAACTGCTGTTTTAGGCTTTGGACCGCGCTTTGCACCTGTTGCTGCCTTTGGTGCTGCTGCTTTCGCTGGTGTAGCAACTTTAACAACTGATACCGCTGCTGTTTTCGGCTTGGGACCACGCTTTGCGCCAGCTGTTACTGCCATAGGTGCCGCTGCTTTTGCTGGTGTTGCAGCTTTTTTAACTACAGCTTTTTTTGCGACAACCTTCTTGGGCGCTGCTGCTTTCTTAGGTGCTGCTTTTTTTGCCACTGCGGCTTTAGGTGCTGGCTTTACTTTTGAATGATCCTTGAGAACTTTCTTTGCCGCCGCATAAACAGCTTTTGAAGATTTATACAAAACTTCCGCTTCATCAAGATCTGCTTGAATCGCTTTTTTGTCCGCTCTACTTGCTTTTTTTAATGCTTTCTCAAGCTTGTCTTTTATTTTTTCGCGATAATCTTTATGTTTTTTGAAATCCTTAATTATAGCGTCTGCTACTTCAGCAAATCCGCTATTTTTTAATGTCTTGCTCATGGCCGATCGTTTTAAAATGTTACTATTTAATATCTTAAACTATTGTAATGCAAAAATTAAACCAAAAAATTATTTCCTAACTAATTTAACAATTTCTTTAATAATATTTTTTGCAGTAAATCCAAATTTCTCATCCAAAACTGCATACGGTGCAGAATATCCAAAATGACTCAATCCGTATACTTCTCCTTTCCCGCTAATAAATCCTTGCAATGTTACAGGAAGACCTGCTGTCAATCCAAATACAGGAATTCCGGCCGGCAAAATACTGTCTTGATACTTTTTCGATTGCGTTCTAAATACACCTTCTGACGGTGCTGAAACAATATTTACCTTTAATTTATATCTTTTGATCAATTCGTCTTTGGCTTCCATCAATGTAGCAACTTCAGATCCATTTGCAATTAAAATTACATCTGGAATATCGGCAGATTTAAAAACATGATAAGCTCCTTTTGATAAAAATGTAGATTCTTTTATTCTGTTTTTGCCGCTAGGCTTTAGGTCATTAATATTTTGTCTCGAAAGTATTAAACCTCCCGGCCGATCATTAATGTTCAATAAAAAATTCCAAGCACTCAACGTCTCCGCACTATCAGCTGGACGCAATGCAACAAAAGACGGTTTACCCGAATGATTGTGTAATTTTTCTAATAATCTTAACTGCGCTTCTTGCTCGATGGGCTGATGCGTAGGACCATCTTCGCCAACCCTAAACGCATCGTGTGTCCAAATAAATTTTACTGGCATCTCCATTAGTCCGGCGACGCGCAATACAGGTTTCATATAATCAGAAAATGCAAAAAATGTGGCACACACGGGTATCACTCCTCCGTGCAAAGCCATCCCAGTACATAGTTCTGCCATTGTTAATTCAGAAACGCCTGCTTGCAAAAATGCACCTGAAAAATCACCCTTGCTGAATGCCTTTGTCTTCTTTAAAAATCCATCTGTCATATCACTATTAGACAAGTCAGCGGAAGATACTATCATATTGCCAACATGCTCGGCCAAATATCCCAATACCCTTGATGAAGCATTACGAGTGGCGTCATTTTGGGCTATACTTACTTTACTTATATCTAAAAATGGTAGAACACCATCTATATACGATTGTAATAAAGCAGATTTTTCTACATTAGCTTTTTGCCATGAGACATATTCTTTTTTCTGCAGTTTAGCTGATTTTCTTTTTATATCAAGAACTTCTTTATAATGTTTTTTTACATCAGCAAAAATCTCAAATGGTTTTTTCGGATTACCCCCTAGATTTTCTATCGTTAATTCAAAAGATGCTTTAGATTTACCCAATGGTTTTCCGTGCGTCTCAACTTGTCCTTCATGTGATGAACCATCCGCCTTGACTGCACCAAGACCCATTATAGTTTTCCCTATAATTAACGACGGTCTTTTCTTCTCGGCTTTACATTTCGCAATTGCTTTTCGGATTTGATTATGATCATTACCATCAATAGTAATTACATGCCAATTCCAGCTTTCATATTTTTTAGCCGTATCTTCGACGGTTACTTCTTCGACAGTAGTGGATAATTGCACATTATTAGCGTCATAAAACATGATCAAATTACCCAAGCCTAAATGACCTGCAATCCTACCAACTCCTTGAGAAATTTCTTCCTGAATTCCACCATCCGAAATGTACAAATAAGTATGATGACTCATCCATTGACCAAATCGTGCTACTAAGAATCGCTCTGCAATAGCCGAACCCGCACCAAATGCGTGACCCAATCCCAATGGACCTGATGTATTTTCAATTCCCCGGCTGAAATCAACTTCTGGATGACCTGGAGTTACACTTTGCCATTGTCTAAATTCTTTGATATCTTCTATCGACATCAATCCACATAAAGTCAGTTGAGAATATAACATCGCTGACATATGCCCCGGATCCAAATAAAATCTATCTCTAAAAAACCACTGTGGATCGTCAGGATCAAAATTTAAAAATTCACTATACAAAATGTGGATAAAATCTGCTCCACCCATAGCTCCACCAGGATGTCCTGATGCTGCTTTTTCTACCATTGCTGCAGATAATATTCTTATATTATTTGCTGACCTTATTGAAATGTTTACTGCCAAAATTTGTTATAAATTTTTAATATTAGCACAAAAGTAAATTTCTTATTCCTTTTAATTGAAAACAATTGATCTTATTTTAAAATAAATGTTTTGCTACTTTACTATTTTTATTCTCTTTTTAAATTAAAAACGATTTTTATCAGTTTTTTATAATGCCCAAATTGCAGCCTACATTTCGTTTCCATTGATCTGCAAGTGCTCTTTACAATAGCACCACTAATATTTACTCGTATGTCATAATTAAGACAATAATTGGTACTACATAAGTTTTCTCACTCTGATTGGTATAAATATTGGTCGCATATGCACACATCAGAATTATGAAAAACTAATTTATCACAGGACTTCGAGTTGTAATATTGTCTTTGAGGGGATATATTCATAAAAATCTTCGTGTGTCTGCTAGTCCAGAAAACTTGTTTGACATGCAACACACAACCTTTGCAATTGGTATCAATCGCGCTGGCAGGAATGCCGGTGTGACATTGATGGGAACATTATCAACACTATTTTACAAAATCTTGAACTCTGTTCTTCGATTTTTTGTCCTTCCTTCAGCTGTATCGTTGGTATCGATAGGTGACATCTCACCAATCCCTTCACTTTCTAATCTGTTAGAAGCGATTCCTTTTCCGACCAAAGCATTTACAACGGCTTGAGCTCGCTTTTTAGAAAGGATGAGATTTTCTTGATCGGTACCTACGTTGTCAGTATGACCTATTATTTTGACACGAATATCTTTATTAATAGTCATAAGATCCGCTAAGAGTTGGATTTCTACATCAGACGATGATAAAAGTACATCTGATCCTGTTTCAAAAAATAGGTTGTTGAGCACGATAGCCTTATCCTTGCTTATCATTTCTTTAGCACTTGGTATTGGTTGTAGTTCAATATCAAAGAGAAACGGTTTGTTGACTTTTGTAGAGCCAACCATATCGATATGCTGCGTATAATACAAATAACCACTTTTTTGAGCAATAACCGCATATTTACCACCGACGGCTACTCCTGTGATATAGTATCCATCATCACCTGTGGTGTAGACAAATAGATCTTCGTTAGTCACTAGGTTTCGAAGTGTTATTTCTGATCGCAACGTCTTTTTAGTAACAGCATCTCGTACCGTTCCTTTGATATACGTAGACGCAATAGGTCGGACCTCTGCAGGCATTTCGAAGGAAAGAATATCAAGATTTCCTGTGTTTTTTTTCGCTTTATAATCATAATCACTACTGAAAAAAGCCTTGGTTCCGTCTAGCGATACACAGATCGGTCCTTCAACACCTTCAGTATTGATGGGATAACCAAGATTTAAAGGTAATTGCCACTGACCTTCGACTTTTCTAGTAATGTAGACATCCATGTCACCCATGCCCGGTCGTCCGTCTGATGTAAAATACATCGTCTGTCCATCTCCATGCAAAAAAGGTGCAGAATCTTCATATTTTGTGTTAACATTTGCACCTAAGTTGGTCGGTATTACCCATTTGCCTTTTGCATCTCTGAAAGTCATCCATATATCGCTTCCCCCCAACGTACCTAGTCTATTGCTTGCAAAGTACATAGTTTTCCCATCTGCAGATAACGTAGGTTGTGAATCCCATGCAGCAGAGTTTATTATGTGACCCATATTCATTTCATTGCTCCAAGCACCATTTTCAAACGTTGAAAAATAAAGATCACAACCACCGAAAGCATCTCTTCGATCACAAGCTGTAAATACCATATAGCGACCATCAGCCGACAATGTATGTGCACCTTCATTCTTATGTGTGTTCATTCCACGCATATCTTCCGCCATTTGAAACTCTCCGTTTACAGATTTCGATGAGTAGAAATCTTCTTGGCCTAAATTTCGCGTAAAGACGATTGCACTTCCGTCAAGCGATAAAAAAGGCAAATATTCTGACATCGGAGAGTTTACGGTGGGACCAAGATTCTTAGGTTCAAATGGTACGGGATTCTTTAATGCATTTTCGATAAAAAGTGCATTTTCATAACTTCGCTTTGCGTTTTCGATTTTCTTGGTATTCGTTTTTTCACGATCTATATATTCCTTCCACGATCGTGCTGACAATCCATATTTCTTCTGTTTTGTCTGAGCCAATGCTAACGAGTAATACATCTCAGGATTGCCGTCGGGCTGGATTGATATTGCATTTGCGAAAAGCTCTTCCGCTTTTGCATAATTTTTCATACTGTAATAAATGCCACCTAGATTAAGAAGGCCCAAAGTAAAGCTTGGATTTGCTTTAAGAAGTTTCTCATATAATTTGATACTCTTTTTATCATCACCTTTGGCAGCAGCTATTTTTGCTTCTTCAAATAGCTTTTGATGCTTTGTCGAAAGGTTATTACTATTGGATTGAGCGAAGATAAACCCAGAAATGAGTAATAATATCGAGAGGATGACACAACGTTTTTTCATCTTGATTACATTTTAGGAACAGCGCTATCTACTACGATTAAATTCCATCCAGCGCTTTTGATAGCCATTTCCATCATGCGGAGATATTGCTCTTTTTCCTTTTCAGCTTTCGCCAACAGCTGCTCTAGCGCAGGGTTTTTTGCAATCTTTTCTTTTGCTTTTTTGCTTATGGCAGTGTGTTCTTCTGGCGTAAACTCATTGAATGTCCCCTCCGTAATGTCATAATAATCAATATCATGATCTATGGACAAGACGCTTGGGCTAGGCATCGACCTGAGTGTGACGGTTCGCTTTATACTATCAACATCCATCTTCATATTTTCAAAATCATAACCTACTGCTACAGTCGCTGTCACTCGGAGCACTATCTTCTTGCTAAATAGCCCAAAGTAGTCATAGTTGTATTCGTCTTTATGGTCGTATAATTCTGAAAACTGACCCTCGACAGTGATAAGCTTAGTTACCGTTTTCATTTTTTCTAGCATAATAGTGGTATTCTCTCGATGTATAGGTGTAAAAACACTTGATTTGAGCCACCACCAAGCGCCCATTAAGACTACGCCGATCAATATTAATACCGAGATCCATTGTTTTAAAGAAAATCGAAACATGCTATGAAGTTTTATTTTTACGTTGAAATGACCAATAATCATTTTTGACCAAATAATACAATCCCACTAGTGCGGGCAAAATCAAATTGCTAACCCAAAGGCTAAATGTAGCGGACAATGCTACGACCGGACCGATTCCAAAGGTAGACCAAACCAAAACCGCTAATTCTCCACGTGCCAACAAACTGATAAATGCGGGCAACGGCAGTACCGATTGTATCAAATAGATCGCTGATACCGCTGAAATCAAGTTGATAACACTAATCGTCTGGTCAAATGCCTGCATTGTCAATGAATACTGTGCAAAATAAAGTAAATATCTCAAAAATGATATACCTAAAACGTACCATAGATCACCTTTATTATAAACGCCTAAACTATATAGATCCGATGAAAATTTCTTGAATCTCGTTTTGCTGAGCCAACTGATTACTATTTTAAACAATAAGTGCATTCTCAAGTAAATAAATGCCAAAACGAGCACTTGTATCACGATCACAGTATAAAATATCTCTGATGATACATATTTTGTTTCAAGTATGGTGTCTATCAAAGGCAAAGATAAAACTAAACCTAGGCCAATATTGCAAAGGTTTTGGGCGACGCTTCCCACAAATGTTGACGCTACAACCAATGATTTGTTTAATATTGGGGTGATCAACATGCGTCCCGCATAATCGCCGATTCGACCGGGTGTCACTAGGCCTAAAGTCACGCCCGAAAGTACTGCTTGCAGCGATGTTTTGATCGAAATCAATATATATGGTTTACAAAGACGTCGCCATTTTAGTGCTTCTAGATACCAATTTAATGGAACAAGCACGATGACGAAAACTAGATATGTGTATTTGATGGGCCCTTCAACTTTTTCTTGAGCTGTTATATTATCTTGATAATGTTGAATCTGTGTATAAATCCAAAATCCAAATAGGACGACAAATATGACTTTTATGATCGTTTTGTAACGTTTTAACAAATCATACACTGTTGTGAGCATTATGAAGAAGCTTTAGGAATCTCTCTTAATACTGCTAAAGTGTACGCCCAGAACTTTTGAACTGACGAGATACAAACTCTTTCGTCAGGACTGTGCGCACCTTTGATGGTAGGTCCAAACGAGATCATATCAAGATCGGGATAGTTGCGTCCCAAAATGCCACATTCTAATCCAGCATGACAAGCTGCAATATGTGGTTTAGCACCATATCTTTTTTCGTACAAGTCAGACATAATTGCTAAAATAGGCGAACCAACATTGGGTGTCCAGCCAGGATAGTCACCAGAAAAAACTACATCCATACCAGCTAGTGAAAAGACTGATTTCAAACTTTCTGCCACTTCCAACTTGGTGGATTCTACAGACGACCGGGTTAAGCATAAGATTTTTGATTGTCCACTAGCGATTTCTATACGCGCAACGTTATTGGACGCTTCTACAAGATCCTTGATATCTGGGCTCATTCGATACACACCATTATGTGCCCCCGCAATAGATTGTAATATGCGTATTTGATCATTAGCTTTCATTACTTCAGATGGTGTTTCTATCGACTTGATCTCGATCGCTAAACTATTTTCAATTGTCTGAAACTCCTTTTTTATATCACTAATCATTGAATTGACTTGGGAAAAAACGTCTGAAGATTTATCTACGCTTATTGCGAAAAACGCTTCTGACTCTCTTGGTATAGCGTTACGTAAACTACCACCTTGACATTCGCTTATACGCACTTCCTGTCCGCCCGCACGTAAGATGCGAGTGATGATTTTATTTGCATTGCCATGACCTTTATGGATGTCCACACCAGAATGTCCACCTTGTAGCCCTTTGACCGTTAGGTGATATCCGACGTATGCCTTACTATCAATAGATTCAACATCATAAGTACCTGTAGCCGTCACGTCCACTCCTCCTGCACATCCGATACCGAGCTCATCATCATCTTCTGTGTCTAGATTGAGTAAAATATCTCCTTTTAACAGACCGCCTTTCAAGCCAAGCGCGCCAGTCATACCTGTTTCTTCATCAATAGTCAATAGTGCTTCGATAGCTGGATGTGGAATATCTGTTGATGCCAATATCGCCATGATTGTGGCTACACCGATACCATTATCAGCGCCAAGTGTTGTACCATCCGCTTTGACCCAATCCCCATCTATGATCATTCTTATCCCTTCTGTGTCAAAATCAAACACAGTGTCACCATTTTTTTGATGCACCATATCGAGGTGAGATTGGAGAACGATCTTTTTGCGATCATCCATGCCTGATGTCGCAGGCTTACGGATGATAACATTGCCGACTTCGTCTTTGAGCGTTTCTAAGCCCAGTGTTTTTCCAAAATCCAACATAAAGTGGATGACGCGTTCTTCTCTCTTCGATGCACGTGGTACAGCATTAAGTT
>JANMMV010000360.1:0-4258 GCA_031373565.1 Saprospiraceae bacterium | reverse complement strand
CAGTAAAATTCAAACTAAGGAGTGTTCCACTTTTATATGTTTTTGCATTGACCGTCCAATCTGATTTTAATTGAACAATCAATTGATTTTTTAAAATACCATTAAAGTTGCTGTCTTCAGGAATGTCTAATGTGATAATTTTATTATCCAACCAAATCATTTTTTGAGAAGTAAAGAAAACTGCTGAACGTGAGATAGAAATATAACTCTTTGTTTCATCTCTAACTACCGTGCCATAAGATCGAACGTCTGAAGATTGACCTTCATAAATCAGTTGTGCGTCTCTGAGTAAAGTGCCACGTTTCCATAATTTTACTTGTCTAGGATAACCAGAGGTTGTCATCGTACCTTCACCAAAATTAGTACTAACAATTACTGTATTTTCATCAACATAACTTGCAGAACCTTTTGCTTCATCAATTGCAAAACCATTTTCTATAAATTGCTTTTTGTCAGCATCAAACTCTCTGATAACAACTGCATCACCACCACCTTTAGAAAGTTGAATTAAAAATCTTGTATAATTAGGATATAAACCACTTGCTCCTTTAAAAACCCATTTGATATTATCTTTTTTCGACATTTCGTCTATATCGATAATGGTTTCCCAATCGAGTTTTCCATTGGTATAATCCGTTAAAAGACATCTTCTCCAAATGCCTCTTTCATTGTTTTTGTCTTTCCAAAAATTATATACATATTTTCCTTGAATGCTAGGGGTTGCTATTCTATCAGTGGAATTGTAAATAGCTAAACTTTTGTCATAAATAGATTGATAGTCTTTTTCATTACCCAATATTTCGAATGTTGTCTTGTTTTGGGCAGTTACAAATTCCAAACCTTTTGCACCATCAACTTCTTCTAGCCATTGGTATTTGTCTTCTTGTGCTTGCATGGATTGGCTAATACCAAGTAATGTCAATAATAGTAAAGTGTATTTTGTCATGATTCTTTTGTTTTATTGATTATTCAATTTATTTTGCGAGATTTTTGCATTACCGCTAACGTTTTCGGGCTTGGTTACCTTGCGAACTTCGTAACCGTTTATTTTCCACTAAGATAATATTTCTTGCGAAATGTAAACGTGAATTTACCACAAAATTCGCAATCTTGCCAAACGGCTTTAGCGGTTCGTGCTACTGCTTGCAGGCATTGCTTCTATTACGTGTATTTCGTTTCCATCAGGGTCTTTAATCTCGATAGTTTTCGCACCGTTTGGCATTCTGTCAATAAATGGGTACTTGTATTTGCCTGATTTGTAATCGCTGCTCACTTCCATAAGCCTCTTAAGAAAAGCATCCATAGAAATTACCATAAAACCTAGGTGTACAAAACCTACATATTTTGGTGCCAAAGGTACGTCATTGGTAACTATAGTGGTGACATTGAGCCACTGTGATAAATGGAGTTCAGTACCATCGCCAAATCTCAACCATTTTACAATGTATTGGGGGCTTGGAGGAAAGGGATACGGTATCGTGTCCGCCTGAAAGACTTTGGCGTAAAAATCTACACTACTTTCTAAATTCTTTACATCCAATAAAGTATGGTTATACCAGACAGAACTTTTTTGTGCTATCGCAAAGGATGTGATAAAGAACAAGAATAGAAGGAGAAAAGACTTTATCATTGGTTGATATTTTTCTTGCAAAGTGTTGAAAACCGCAAAGCATGACCGCTAAATATATAAACTACGCACCAAAAATATATTTTTTCTCGCCTCCCACCAAATTTTGATGCTTCTTTATCGGAATTATCAAGGTAACCCACCCAAACCAATGATTGGAAGTGTAAATTGGAGTTAATTCACTATAAATTTATCTTCTTTACTGACTTATTCCTGTGTTTAAATTTATTTTGGTTTCAATGGTCATAACTCGTCCAGCGTTACATGTGGGATGGAATCTATATGATTTTCAGGCATTGCTGCCGTTTGTCCGCTGCCACGCATACTACTTGGGGCTTGCATAGGATTCAAAAAATGTCATTAGCACGGTACTGCCTCTCTTTTTTTGTTCAGTGTTTCAATTAATTCTCAAATAATATAAATCATTTATCAGAATCTTTCATAATGTCCTCGTCATCACTCCTACTGCCAAACCAATCATTGATAATTAAATTGGGATTAGAATTTTTGATTTGATCTTTGAAGTTTTGTGACATTGTATAATTCATGGTATTCAAATTTTTGAGTGATTTTAGTGTGGGTATAACCAGATCAATATCTCTTAAATTTTTGCAACTGGATAAGTCTAGCTTTTCAAGTGATTTTAATGTCGAAAGCCATTTTGGAAGACTTGTGAGTTGGTCGCACTCGTATAGTCGAATATTCTTTAACTTGGTCAATTTTTTAATAGCTGGTGGTAGTTCAGTAAAACTGGATTTATAAAACTCTATAGATTCTAAATTCTTAAAGTTGCTAAGTGATGAAATGTCATCATCCTTTTTAAGCTCAAGATATTTTATTACAGTAGGACCTACACCCTTTGTTGACTTGATTCCTTTGTATATTTTGCCAGAAGGATCAACTTCGTAGATCTTCTGGCCTTTGGTATTAAGGATGGCTATTAATTTTCTCTCAATGCGGTTTTCAGGATCAACTGCTATCAGCCTATCCTGAAAGATGTCACCTATATTATGTTCTGTTCTTCCTAATTCTATCAATGTATTTGCATCGACTATTTTATAGGTTGACTTTCTAGTCATTGAATCGACATATATGCCGCCTAAGATGTCTTCAGTCAAATGTGTGCAAATAAAAACTTCATTTTCCTTTAGGGGTATTGTAGCTTTGGAGAAATCTAAATTGAACAAATTATCAAAATACTGGCCATTGTTGATGAATACAAACTTCTTACTCATGCCTTTTACACCTAGTATATTTTCGAGACGTTTTTCAAGTTTGAATTCTTTATTAATGAAGTAATAAGTGTCTCCTTCTTTACATACAATGAATTCATCAGTGATTTTTATTATAAATACATCCTTTCCCTTTATGAAATCTGTCGGGTCAAAAACGATATTACCATCAATATCCAAGACTACCTGATTGAAGTAAGTTTGAAATGTTCCTATGGCATATCTATTACTTTCAAAATTGATGCTGGAGAGTGGCTTCGATATTGAAATAGGTAGGACTTTTTTCGTGCCATCTTTGGTATTCAGAATGAGCCATTCTTTTGATTCTTTTCGCTCCATGGCAAATGCAATATTATTCTTAGATTGTGTCCCTTGATAAAATCTCTTGCCTCCAAAAAGCTCCTTTCCATCCTTGTCGATATAAATAATGTTAAATTCTCGATGTTTACCTTTTATTTCTTCATAAGCTTTGTAGATACCTTCGCTTGGAGCAGTTAATGCTTGATATTTACTTCCAAAATCCTTTACTATTTTTCCATTGATATCATAAGTTGTCCACGTGGAATCAGTCTTGACTGGTAATGGGCCGTTAGAGAAATCATAAGTCACATAAGTACTAAAGTAGCTAAGTGATGTTGTTATTTTGCTTATATCATTATCAAATTGAACTTTCTCACTAGGCCCAAATTCTTTCGCCACTTTGCCACTGTGGTTGATCATAACAGTCTTTCCACCGGGAACTTGCATGTCAAGAATGACTAACGTATTTTGACTAAATAAATCCGTAACTGAAATCAAAAGCAGTGTCATAAAAATATAGGATCGAAATTTTACCATGATTGTATTTTTAATATTTTATAATTGATGATGTTATTGATTGTCAATTTATGCTACGCAAAAACTTGATTTTTTACCTTGGCAGGTCTTCTCACTTTATTCGTAGATAGATACTTTTATCCCACGTCAATTAATGCAATCTATTTTAGACAGTCTTGTGGGGTCAATATTCTGTTTCATAAATAACTCAACCACCATTTTTCCTTATGACTTTGTTTATAGATGTCGAATCTTTTACATACCGGGTATAATGAGGCAATAACCACTATCCATACCGTGTAGACAACCCAAAGGTTAAAACCATAACCTTTTAATTCTGGCACAAAAACTACCCAATCTTGCAGAATCATGCTTTTCCAGCCAAAACCTGTAAGTTGAGCAGCGCTCATGGCCAGAATATGGATCAAGTAAAGATGAAGTATGTAATAGAAGAAAGGCACACGTCCGAAGGTGCTGAAAAAATTGGCTACCCTACCCTTTAAGTTTTCGCTGTTGGCCAAGAACAAAAATGCAGGTCCAAGAGTCATCAATAAATAGGAAAGTGATGGTGGATACTTTGTAG
>JANMMV010000356.1:0-6567 GCA_031373565.1 Saprospiraceae bacterium | reverse complement strand
ATGATTATAATGATGTATGATGTTTGGTGCAAACTATTGTTACATTAGAAGGTTGTCCTGAAGCAGCAATAATAATGGTAAAAATGAATCATCAACAAAACATTATGATCCATTTTTATGGACTGAAGAACATTTAAAATGGTTTTGGGCTGTCAATGCTGTTGATAGAGTAGGAATAACAATATATTGGATGATTTGGTTTTTATAGCATAGTTGATCGAACTATCGGCATAGATCATGGCACAGACGTTGTCACCTTCCATTTGATAACTTTCAGCGGTCCATGCATAATAGTTTGTTAAATCAGTGGTATAGTATTTTTCTTTGGCTTTTTCTAAGTGAACTCTCCCCAAAAAACCATTGCCGCTATATAAATATGCTAAGCCTAAATTTTCGAATGCAATAGATTTTCGTTCTAAATCGTTATCAAGAGCAAAACTTACTGCTTGCTTACCATTTGCAACTGCTTGCTTAAAGTCTCTAAGTTTGATATATGATACACATAATCCATTGAACAATTTTGACATCACTGTAGAATCACCATTAATGCAATAGTTCATTCCCGCTAATTGCGCATATGGCAATGAATTGTGTATTTTACCACACCTTTGCAAAATAACAAAAAGCAAGTGATTGTATTTACCGGTTAACTCTGGCTTAATTGTAGGAAGTTGTTGTAATTGAATTTGTATAAGCTTAAATGCTTCAGTACAAGTTATCAAATGCTTTTGATCTACAAAATAAATACTCTGTGCACAGACAAAAATTTTATCCAACTTCTTTTCTTTTTTAAGCGTAGTAAATGCCCCATTAATTTTTGAAATTACTTTTGATTTACTGAAGGATTTTAAATTTTCACCTTGAGTTTCAATAATAGCCCTAACAAACGCAGTATCAGACTGAGCACATAATGAAACTTTTGTAAAAAAGAAAAGGGCGGCTACTATTGTAACCATCCTTAACTTAATAATATTTATTTGTATAGACATTATTGTTTGATAAATCTTGCTGCTATTTGTGTGGCATTAGAAGTAAGTTTAACCGTATAATTGCCAAAATGAAGATCTTTGATATCAATAATTGTATTCTGATCTATGTACGCATACCTTTGATTTATAACTGCTCTCCCTGTTTGGTCAAAAATCTGAACTTGCGCATTTTCTATAGGTTCAGTCAAAGAAAGTTTAATATAATCATACGCAGGATTTGGAATAATATCAGCATGTCCTTTTAGATTGTTTGAACGGAAGCCAATACGCGGACAAAGTTCGGCATTTACTCTTTTTTGACTAGGTGTACACATGATGCATGTTGATGCTGTATTGGTATAAACCGCAGGCTGAATGTCAAAATAGATAGAAGCTTGGTGATTGAAACAACAATTTGGTGTAGGTAAACATGCATCCACTATTTGTAAAGTAGCGAAATTCTTTGTACACATCTTCAGTTTAACCCATGATTCAGACTCATCATAAGTAACGGTAGGTCTCACTTGCGCTATACCAGGTAAGTTTATGCCAGTAAAGGTAATTACTAATCTATAATTAGATGGAAAATTAGGTAAAGGCGTAACAGTAAAATTACACGGGTATTCTGATTCTAAGATTTCAATAGATGTATGGTCAATCTTGGTATCTAATGGAATAACTACTTGTACATTTGTCGCTGGTCCAGTTCCTTGATTTTGAAATCGAACCGTGTAATTTATTTTATGAGCTGGTAAATTACTCACATCACTAGGTATGTTTGGAGATTGGTAAAAACATTCCTCATGCGCTTCTATAGTATTGGGATCATTAGGGGTGGCAGCAACGTTAAAAGTTTTTTCTCTTAGCACCGTTTCATTACAATACTTCGTGCCTATCTTGAATGATGAAGCCACAAGACCCAATGCTTGCATCGGTATATAAACCAAACCTGTATCAGCGGTAGCTAAAGAATTAAAATCCCAAGAAATTTTTCTAGTGTATCCAGTCATCGTACTTGTTGTTTCGCCGATTGGTAGAAACCAACGTAAATTTGCATTTGCATTTGGATAATCATCCCTGATCTTAATAACACTAGGGTTGGAAATATCAACCTTCACCTTTGTATGATCATAATGGTATTCTACACAAGTTGTTTTATCCTTGCCATTTGCTGGGGGTCTGATTGCTTTAAGAATAAAATAATTGTAAGTAATTTGATTAGGTAACCAGCTTGTGCCTACATCAGTAGCTCCATTTAGATAGGATGGTGTATGCAACAAATTGGCTGGATAATATCCAGTACCATGTGTAGTTCCGGTTGTTAACCTAAATGGAGGTTGAACAGTATATGGATCTAATCTATAAGATTCTGCTAAGAAATTGGGTGTACCTAATTGGGGTGGGTAGTGTCTTGTGGAATTGTTGTGAGAGCTAAAGAAGCCATCACCTGTCAAGTGGAAGAAATTTGCGCCAGTAGGAGTACCTTGATTTTTTAGGTAATACGTACCGATATTTTGTCCTGATACGGGATCTAGGAAAAATGTCTGCCCATATCCCAAGTTTATTGCCGCTATAACCGCGACTACGCTCAATAAATTTTTTAGGTTATACATATTATTGTATGTTTTTGTAATAAAAAAATGTCTGTCATACCTATAATCATGAAAGATTGTGAGTGTGACACAAAAAAGTAAAAATATTTTCAAAATATTTTCAAATCTCTGACATATGCGACACAAACATAAGGATTTTGGTAACACGCTTCACTCTTTAGTTACATACTTATTGCTAGTTTTTGGCAAATGATGAATATCTTTATTTGATTTACTGAAATTTGCCTTAATAGCAAGTATATAATTAGGGTCAGGTTCAGAATAGTAAGTTTCAATAAAAACAAGCCTCCAAAAAACATACTAGTTTTACGTCACATGACGTACCTTGCCTTGTTATAACTGTAGTTAACAATAAAATTGCAAGGTGTTTATGGATATTAAGCCAAAAATAGCATCCGATGTTATTCCGCTCAACAATGGAAGCCCCAATCAAAACTTTGGGCTGCGACAAGATGAATTTGAGGAGATGCTTGAACAGATGCAAACTGGTCAGGATCAGCTTTTTGAGCACATATTTCTTGCCCACTTCGATGATTGCCGAAAGTTCTTATCTTCAAAATTTAGTATGGAGTATGAGGTAAGCTATGACATCACCATGGATACTATGTTGGAATTCAGGTTAAAATTGCTACAAGGCAAAATTGTTTATGGCAATTTGCGATATCTCTTTACAAGAATGGCATCTAATAATTATTTATCACATATGAGTTATGAGCAAAGACTCAAACAAGTGTTACGTGATGAAGAAATCGAAGAAATATACCAAGAAGATCGATTTGACAAGCTCACCGTTGCATGGAAATCCTTAGATGAGTCCGAAAGAACAATACTGACCCAATACTATTATGAAGACCGTAGTCTTAAAGACATAGCTGATGCAAATCAGGTAAATGATGCCACATTGCGCAAGAAAAAGCAAAGGGCCTTGGATAGTCTTCGGGAGGTTTTTTTAAAAATTTATAAACACTAATCAACACTATCTAGCCGTACATAAGAAATGGAAACAAATAAAGAATCCCGTTACGAAGAAGAAAATAAATTGATCTTATCCTACTTGGCGGAGCAGGATCTTAAAAAGAAGTATGCTGCCATCTTGGCCAATGAACACAATGTCTATAGAGAAAAACAGCCTGTTATTGAGAAACGCAAACATGTTTCATGGCTGAAGTATGCTGCAGCAGGAATTTTGATCATTGCTTCCATTTTAGTTTCAAATCATTTTCTTAGGGAAGTGACACCACAACAAATGGCGTTGGAGAATATTCGGAATACTCAAATACTAGGTGATCCATCAAGTATGCGCAAAGACAATGCTTATGTTGAGCAAATGCGCATCGAGGCTAACTATGCTTTTATTAACAAAAACTTCGATGAGTCAATCCGTTTGTTTCACCAAATAGTCAATTCGGACAAAGTGGATAATGTAGATTATTTTTATCTAGGCGTGTCCTATCTCAAAGGCAGTAATCCTCAAGCAAAAGCCGCAATAGATGCGTTTGACAAGATTGCACCTAATAGTGTAGTTGTGGAGGAAACCAAATGGTTTATGGCCTTGGCCTACCTTTTTGATGGTGACAACCAAACTGCCAAAACCTTGCTTAATGAGATAATTACGGCAAAAAGCTTTAAGCATCGAGAAGCCACAGAGTTGATCAGGGCTTTATGACTATGTCCCTATTTCTATTATAAAGGTTGATGTATTTAAAAAAGAGCATGCATACCATTGAAAATCAGAATATTAGTGCGGATTTAACAACTCTTGAAGATACCATCTACTCACCCTCTAATGGCCATATACGACAACGATTAAGAATGGCTACATCGCTATACCAAAGATTTTTTTTTGTTGAGAATACGTGATTCCATCCTTCTTCACAAAAATGACTTAATTATGAAGTTGTAGTCAGTAGCGCATTTGTATAAATCCAGTAGAAATAAAAAAATCTTAGTCGTTTTGTTAATTTTGGATTAATTTTGCCACAAGTATTAGGATTGATGCTTAACACGTTTTGCTGTTTTAGGACGAGACAATCGTTACATTATCCCATAGATTATGCATGGTTGTCCCGAGGTTGTCCCGACCATACTCCGTAGATACTCCGTAGATACTCCGTAGATGCTCCGTAGATAACCCGTACTAAACCACTCCTTTCAAAAAAGGCACAAACCAACAAGTTCCGTGCTTCTTGGTTGTAAATCGGCTATCTTCATGCTTAGTGATCTGCAGCATTGTCTTCTGATCGCCTTCTCCGTACGGGATAACCATAATTCCACCTATTTTTAATTGATCAAGCAGCGTTTGCGGGATGGTAGTGCTACCAGCAGTAACGATGATTTTGTCAAATTGCGCAAATCTTGGCGATCCTTCGAAGCCATCACCGTGTAGGGTCCTGACACCGCCAAATCCTATCTTCTCAAGCGTCGACGTAGTTCGTTCGAAAAGCTTTCTATGACGTTCGATCGTATATACTTTAGCACCTAGAAAATGCAGGACGCAAGCCTGAAAACCAGATCCAGTACCTATCTCTAGTATCTTATCTCCTTTGACGACGTTGAGCAAATCAGTCTGTTGTGCGACGGTCAGTGGTTGGGAAATGGTTTGGTCTGCATCAATAGGAAAGGCCACATCTTTGTAGGCCCAATCAGCAAATACAGGTTCTAAAAAGTAATGTCTAGGTATTTTTGCAAAAGCATCGAGGATTCGAACATCGGTGACACCCTTCTGCTTCAGTTCTGTAACTAATTGCTGTCTCAGGCCTTTGTGGCGATATGTATCTAGAAAAATCATTTGATGAGTCCTTAGTATTGAAGTGCAAATATATTACAATTTTATTTAATATATCTGAAGGTCATAAAACAATTTGTAGTTTTCTTTTGAATGCGTACAGTCTTGTTCTTGCTTCGTGAGATTAAAATGTCGCCCCGCTGGGGCTTATGCACTGTGGGTTACAAAGCGGTGATACCAAAAAGTCACCATGGGGCTTCTAAAAGCGTCAAAAATGATTTACTTGTAGGGCTCCTTGTCTAGAGTACATAGCATCAAAAAATCCCCAACGGGGCGACACTTTGGTAAAAACATAAAGCGATACTAAGCTCCATCGGGACGACATCTTAAAAAGCCCATTATTAGCGTATCAAGATAAAAATATTGCTTCCGTAGTTCCGACTAAGGGCATCAATAGAACCTTGAATAAAAAGCCATTCGCAGAATACTGTCGTCTGACTTATCCTGCTTAACTGTATCAAATGTCGGTTGATCGTTAATTTTGGTATAAAAACAAGCCAAACGCAACAATGAAGTCTACATTTTTGTAATTTTGAAACTTAAATACTATTTTAATGAGAACCCTTTACATTTTTATTTTTATCTGTCTTTCCTTCGGCGCTTTTTCGCAGTCAGTTTGGACGCCAATTGATACCAAATCTTTGCCAAGCTTGCCCGTCGATGAGTTTGGTAAAATACCTACCAAGTATCGCGCCTTTGAACTGTCCGTGCCAGATATCAAGGCCGCTTTAAAAAATGCACCGATGGAGGATGCCTTTTCTAGATCAGCAGCTGAGACGACGATCTCTATACCTATGCCAGATGGTCGATTGGAGACATTTGTCGTATGGGAGTCGCCGATTATGGAAGCCGAGCTAGCTGCTAAATTTCCCAATATTAAATCGTACAAAGGATATCAAGTTAACAATCAATACAACACAACTCGTATCACATTGACTTCAGAAGGTCTTTTTGCTGCGGTATCAACCAATGAAGGAATGATATATGTCGATCCGTACGCGACAAAAGCAGCCAAGGAATACATAGCTTATTATACAAGTGACGATGTAGAACTCTCTCACGCCAATGCTTTATTATGTGGTACAAACGATAAGGAACTGCATGAAATCAGAGCAAAGATGCCTAAATGGGGACTTCAAAATAGATCCACTGGCACCACAACGGAGTTGCGGAAATATAGACTTGCCTTATCTTGCGCAGG
>JANMMV010000319.1:0-2012 GCA_031373565.1 Saprospiraceae bacterium | reverse complement strand
TTGTCTATTGATATTGGTCACCACAAGGTGGGCTCTACCTATGGTTTCCGGTAATTTTATCGTAAACAATCCTGTAGATGGATTGGGATAGACCACAAGGTCTCTACGGTAAAGGACCGTCTCACCTAACATATTAGATATGGTCGGGTCACACTTTTCTTCTTCATCCACTCTGAAGCGAGGAAAGTTTGGTAAGGTTCCTCCATTCGGGAATTGAAGTCTTATACTATTTTGAACAAAGTCACAAGCGATGCCAAGCTCATTGGGCTTATTAATAGTATGCAGTGTCCAAGACGAACTCTTCGGTGTCATATATATGCGACAGTCTGGACCTTGCACCATAAAGCAAAATAAAGTAGGCAGAGGATCTTCGGTACCATCGTATTCACCAACCAATCTTACGGCATTTTGAGGGTTACCCGCCCACATGTCTACTTGATGCAGCTTATACTCCGAAGAGCAATAGATAAATCTACTATTAGGCGACCACTCCACACTGCTGAATACGGTCCTTGATCGGTCTACTTCCTCAGGTTGATATATCTCTATCATCTTATGATTATATAAGATGCCAGTCTCTCTATCAAAATCATAGATATGAAGCTGATCATAATAATTGTAGACAGCATATTTTTTTCCATCAGGACTAAATCGTGCTGTACCTGATGCACTAGATCTACTTCGATCAAAGTACTGATGCGTGTTTTGATTAGGTTGGAGATTGATTCCATTCTCATTTACAAGAAATGAGATAAAAGTAGAATCATCTACCAGTGGCTGTATAAGCCACCAATCCTTATTGTTGTTATGCTTTATTGCTGTGAGATATAAGAGCAGCATTTTTTCATCTGGATAATATTTTATATTTTTTTTTGTCACATCACCATTACCATTATCTAAAGACTGGTCTATATAACTGTAATACATAGCAATAGAAGATGGAGAAGGAGAATTATAGATAAAAGGCTTATGAAATAAATAATACCCTTTTTCATTGCCCGGATCGGGGAGTAATAGCACGTCTTGGACTCCAGGATAGCCAAATGCGCAAGATTTCCAAAGTTTATCAAACCAAACTCCTGCATTGATGCTATCTCCGTTAGGCATGATTTGATAATTTTTGTTATATATCGCACAACCATTAGTAAACATAATCAGATCTCCATTTTCATCGGCGATTGACGCATTATTGCCCAAAATGCCAAACCTATAACCTATATCATTCTCAATTTCTAATGGTTTATTATTAAAATTAATGCGATATCCTTCAACCCTATTAGTATCATTAATATCATTATCATAATCGTAGCCACCGAGCCAGATATAGTCTTCTTTTTGAGCATTACAAAAAAAAGAAAAACAAACGTAAAAAAGAAGTAATATTAGTCTCATTTATTTTAATTAAGAGGGTGATACAATTTGTGCCACCCTCAACTTTTTTAATTGATCAATATAATTTTGAACTTTTTGGTGTAACCTGCTTCACTGGCCACTTTTATAAAGTAGATGCCAGCTTGTTTACTGCATCCGTTCAGTTGTAAACCGGACTTTCGCTTGATCACCTTTCTGAGACTGTCCAGTATAGCGCATCTTTGAATAGCCATTACCGTCTTGCTGGTAGAACCGTTGTTAGATCTAATGGTAATGCTTTGGTTAGAGTTAGTAGTCATGAATAATTCTACGGCAAATTAGATCCAAATTTATGCTTTTTTGATCATAGATAGGTAAATAGAGTTGATTTTTAGAATAATATGATTTCGAAGCAAGAGATGGCACTAAATACCTCCATATGTGGCCTGTCGAATCGGATCAGGTGAACACAGTAGCCAAAGCCAAGTGATGTTTATAAAAGCATCAACTGTAGATGCCAGCCTGGCATGTGAAGCGTGACTAGTGTGTAGACACCAGCGCAAAATAAGGCTTATAAAAAATCATGTGTATGACCCTAAGTCAATACCCCGTAAGATGTTTATCCAACGTGGTAATGTAAGGGATCGAAGTCGTAGCACTTG
>JANMMV010000312.1:0-7626 GCA_031373565.1 Saprospiraceae bacterium | reverse complement strand
AATCTGGCGACTGGGCTAGTAGCTTGCATGAAAATAAAATCCATAAAAAGATGTAAATCTGTCTGTACAATGGTGATTGTTTAATTTGGCATCCAAGGTAAATAATCCAGTCCTTCTGCGCAAATATAGTTGTTCAAAATGCCGATTAATCAATTAAGATGTAGATAATTGAAAGTAACATGTATCTTATTAATTTTCATCTAAAATTAGTATTTTCTGATATTATTCAAAGGTATGTAGGAACATTGAAAATTAGATGAGACTACCTTTTTTTAAGAAAGTCGTTTCGCCAACTTATCTTCTTTGATTATACCAAGAGCCATTTATTTCGAATCTAACTTGTTGATTTATTGTAATTTAGGTTTTCAGTACAAATTAAATAACATCATAATGGTTTGATGAAGGTATTCAACGATTAGTCGTTTTACATATCAATCTATGTTATCTACATTTAAACTCAAAATTTATACACATCGCGCTATTAAAATTTTATGGTGACATGACGGGCCGCATCTTTGCATCATTAATTCATCAAAAATATTTAAAACATGAAAAACATAGTATTTCTATTCCTAGTAATTTTATTTGCAGGTCCGGTAGCTGCACAAGTACCACAAAATATCAATTATCAAGCGGTGGCCCGCAATAATAACGGACAAGCATTGGCTAATCAGACCATCAAAACGAGACTTAGCATCATGAGTGGAGCTACTTCACTATATAGCGAGACGAGAAGTGTGACTACCAATGGCTTGGGTTTGTTTAATGTACGAATAGGTTCACCAGGGACGATTAGTACAAGTGGCAGTTTTACAACCATAAATTGGACTTCAAATCAACCTGAAGTTAAATTAATAAAAGTAGAGCTTGACATTAACAATACAAATGTTTTTACTGATATGGGTAGTCAGACTTTGGCGACAGTTCCATATGCTTTTAGTGCTTCCGAAGCCATCAATGCCATCAATATAGGAGGTCGTTATGTTGATACCAACACACCTCAACCCAACGATATATTAAAATGGGATGGTAATGCGTGGGCACCAGCAGCGCTGCCTGCACAACCTACAGTTGGAAATGTCGGCGGAATTATTGCCGCAATACCATTCGGGGGGGCGTCAGCACCTTGGGTATTTGCCGGACCAACCGCAACAGTGACCATTAATGGGCCACAAGATGTCATTATCGCCACTGCAACAGGCGTATTTGGACATACTAATACCAACCCACAACCATGTAGTTTTGCCATGTGTTGGTCAGATGTTCCAGCAGGGAGCCCTGTCACTACTTTCATGGGTACAAATTATCTTCAAGCTACAGTGGGAGCTACTCCTAATAGAACAAATCTTACTGCCACAGGCACCATAACTAATTTGCCAGCAGGTAGTTATAAAATTGGATTTGGATTAAAAAATAACTCCACCACCGTAAATTATGGAGCTAATGATTTCATGAATATGTCTTATCAGATTATAAGGAACTAAATAAATGTGTAAAGTTAAAATGAGCATTTAAATTAAGCTAAAAAAAAAGGTCTTGTGGATGAAACGAATTTTATCAAGCCTTACAAATAAATTAAAAAAGATGATACAATTTAAAATATTACTAGTGTTGATTCTTGCAGGTACCTTAGTAAAAGCACAGCAATTAAGCCCGCAAACCTTCAATGCAGCAGGTAGAAGTACCATTGCTGGTGGTATCACTTTGGAAGATGCCATCGGAGGACTAAGTGTCCAGTATTTTGCTACCCCTACGTTTATGTACACTCAGGACTTTTTACAGCCTGATGCAGGTACCATCACAGATCCACCTTTCATCAACGATGTAAAATTGGAAGGCCTTTATGGGCTCGACAATGCAGGCACTACGTTTACGTCAGGCAATGCTATGATAGAGTTTACTGTGGGAGAACCAGTAAGTGTAGCCCTTAATAGTGCCACCAACATGCTTACGCAGGGCATTTTGCAGCCATACCACCATTTTATATGGGCTGGACTTGTAAACAATCTTTGGATTGAACCTGGAAACTGGAATATAGGTGTACTACCTATCAGGTCTGATGAAGTATTGATTCCTCCTGGTTGTCCGAATTACCCAGTACTAGAAAACACACATCGGGGACATTGCAGGATCCTCACTGCTCAACCGGAGACTTCGGTTACTGTAAATACTGGCGGTTTGTTGTGGATACATCAGTATCACTAAATTTGTTAGTGTATGATGAATGAAGGCTAAGCTAAAATACCATCTTATTTCCTAATATCTCAATAATGTTGAATGTTAAACACCATATTAAAACCAATTTTAAACTCTTCGGTACATTCGTTTTCAGAAGAAAGCATCGGAGTTATGTTATC
This sequence comes from Saprospiraceae bacterium, assembly GCA_031373565.1. Classification (GTDB taxonomy): domain Bacteria; phylum Bacteroidota; class Bacteroidia; order Chitinophagales; family Saprospiraceae; genus OLB9. Next base: position 5,269 of record JANMMV010000312.1, on the reverse strand, counting down.
TTATCAGCATCACAGAGTCACTGTTGGCACAGATGATGGTTATCTCATCCTTCCTATCCATCAAATATTGTTTATCCAGTCGGATTCCAACTATGCTATTTTGCATATTGCCAATGGTAAAAAAATATTGACAAGCAAAACGCTAAAGATATGGGAGCATAAAGTCAATCATCCATTTTTTGTAAGATGCCACCGTTCATTTTATATAAACACCCGATACATCGATCATATCAGTTTGAATGAAAACACGATCAACATGCTATCTCACAGCATCCCCATATCTCGAGATCGCAAAAGGAATATTTCCTTGATGATGAAATCAGTTGACTTTGCCACTTACGATGGAAAGTAAAAGGTACTAGTAACCTATTTCAAATTGTACAAAAATATAGCTCCAAAACTCCCATGTTTGGCCGTCGGATGTGCACCACGATGGTCATCGTTTATAAGTTCTATCCCATACATCTCCCTTTATGAGCAATTGCATATCAACATTATCTAAATCTTGTATCTGAATATGTTTAAAATGAACCAATCTTGATTTGCCACAGATTTTAACCTGTGGCTATAAATGAATGTTGAGAGGTGGGCTTTAGCCCAATAATTAGCGATCGAATTTAACTTTTTCATTTATGCATGCGTTATGCATTTATTATTCACGCAAAACACATTTCTCATGCCTACACTCCAAATTCGTGAGATGCCACAATCCATTTATGAAGACCTTGTTTTGTCAGCAGAGAAATCATGACGAAGTTTGACACAGGAAGCGATAGTTTTGATAGAAAAGGGATTAAAGATGAATGAAAACAAACACCGTAAAATAGATTTGATGGAAAAAATTAGAACTATGCCAAAGTCAACACTCAGGACAAAACAACAAATTGTTGATGCTATCCGAAGTGATCGCAATTCATGACGATCGTTGTAGATACTAATATTATTGCCAATCACTTGCTCATCTGGGATGAACAATTTTATTCGATATTTGAGCAAAACGAGTGGATAGCACCATCTTTTTTGAAATCAGAATTAGGTCAAGTGTTGTGGAAACAAAGAGAAGAATTCTCTTTCCGACAAGTAATTTTGTACTGGAATAGTGGCGTTGATTTAATAGATCATTTTTATACCGAGCCATTTTATATTGAGTCAGCTTTAGAAATGGCAATCAATTCTAATCATGCATACTATGATTGTGCATTTTCAGCGCTAGCAAAATTGACAAAGAGTCCGATAATGACAGCGGACAAAAAAATGAAAGTTTTAGCTAAGCAATTGAACATCAGCATCATTTAGATCTTCGATAGGCATTGTTTAAAATGCAACATCTTGAATTGCCACAGTGGCAATTCAAGATGTTGCATGCGTGGGCTTTAGCCCAATAATTAGCATTACTATTACAAGCACAGAAGACAAGCCAGTATATTGTAGAGACAGGGTGGAAAAAGGGAGATACTCCGTAGATACTCCGTAGATACTCCGTAGATACTCCGTAGATACTCCGTAGATACTCCGTAGATACTCCGTAGATAGCCCGTTGCTCGTTACAAACTCATCGGGACTGCGTAGGATTTTGTGTTTATCAATGGAACAGTAGACCCACATGGACGGCGATTGAAAATCTTTGCTGCTAGAGAGCCATCGTAATCGCAACATCACTGTCTAATACAGATTTTTTTAGAAATATTATATTGTGAAGAACGCAAGCACAAAAAATAATGACCGTTTTGGATCCCTTCAGTGTCTATTTCGGAGGATGAATCGGCTTCCAATATGTTCAATTGTTTTTTCGCTACCAATCTGCCTTGTACATCATACATTTCTACATGTAGCGGGTCAGTTGCCTCCATGTTTAACTTGAGACTTATCGTTTTGCCAGCTGGATTTGGTATGATCTCAAAACTAGGTTCGGTATTAGGCAGTTTCACTATTTTGATATCGGAATATACACACGTTCCATCCAAATCCAATATTTTTAAGCGATAATAATGATAACTTCCTGATACTAGAAGGTTATCTTCATGATGGTAGTTTGTAAGGATGGAGCCACCCGTACTTTTTTCAAACCCGATTTTATTAAATATTTTTCCATCCGTAGAACGCTCAATATCAAAACCCATTAAGTTTTGTTCGCTGTTTGTTGACCAATCTAATGATACGTATTCGTGAGAAATTTGGGCACTGAAGTTACTCAATTCGACAGGCAAAGTGATGCCCAAGGTCATATAAACAATATTACCTGATTGCAGTTGAGTAGGGTAGTAAACGTCATATGGCGCTAAATTGTCCCAAAGTGGTGTTCCGTCGTCACTGTTAACCGTAAATACGGGATCAAAATTAGGGTAATCAGATTTATAGCTAAGGGTTAAAGTGCCGCTGCCAGTAACCACTACTGAAAAAACCAAATATTCTGCATTTTGATTATAGTTTTGAGACGGTATAAAACCTTGGTGTTCCCATCTTTTGACCCATTCACTGTTGAGCGTGAATAAATTGGTCGCCACTACATCTAATCCTGGAAAACCGGAGGTATTATTTGTCACTGCGCCAAAATTTATAGTCGAGCCTAATGGGTAAGTGACATCAAATTGGAAGCTGCCGATGTCGGTGGATATGGATCCACCTGTGGGTTTGATATAAAAACTTAATTCGTTGGTAGTTTGATTAAAACTAAATCTTGTCTTAAAATATTGAGCCTGAAGATTTTTAGCCGATAAAAACATGACTAGTACGATTACTGAAGTACGAATCGTAAGATTGACTAAACCCATATTCTTGATCATCACGGATGGTTTTATTTATAAATAAAATAAATGTAATGCCTTTTCAATGCCTCCACGTGTTTTAGATTGCATACTTCGCTGAAATGGTGTTAATTGTTGTTGAAACCGGCAATCGATCAGATCTGAACATAGATTTGCACGATCGCGAGTTGTCACAACTACTTTTTTGCAAGTTTGGTAGATAAAGCAGTTACAAATCCTGCTAATCGTTAAATGCACGGAGGTAGAGAATATATAGGGAAAGATGTACGTTGAAGATATTTTGAAGACCGATCATCACAATTGAAGATACTTATCAGTCCAAACCAATAAGACTTTGAGAGATAAGGGAATAGTCAGAAAATAATTCGTTCAGCAATAAAGGTGGTCTTTGCCCAACATGATGGTGAATTCAGACCAAGCGAAAACTACCCAAAATGAATGTAAGGATTGTGCACAAGAAAAGTTAGCGAGGTATACACCAAAACATTTGATAGCCATAGGTATCTGGTACCACATTGCTGAAACTTGATATCGTCGATCCATTGATAATGCTCTTTGGAACTCGTTCGATTACTTCTGGGAAATCGAAAATATCGCTGTCACAGCATGGAATTAGCGGATGTACTTTCAATTTCTTTAATCCTCCTCTTCCATAATTTTATTTTGTCATTGTATTGTAGCAAGGATGTAATTGCAATGAAAAGTAAAACCAGAAAGGAGATAGCCAAGGTAATGCCATAAAATAGAAAACCCATGAATCCAATGACCACTAGTCCAATGACAAATATAACTATGCTCAGGGATGCCATTTTATGTTTTAGTCCTGTTGATAAAACCAAATGATGCAAATGAGTTTTGTCAGCACTAAAAGGACTTTTACCTGCTTTCATTCTCCTTCTAAAGACCCTTAACGCATCTAGTACCGGCAAAATAAATACTGCAATGATCCCAAACATGATCGAAGATATTTGAATTATTTCTTGAGATGTTTGTAATATTTTAATAGCTGAAATCACTAGAAAAAAGCCAATTGTCAGCGAACCAGCGTCCCCCATAAATATTTTATTTTCCTTGCTGAAATTGAAATACAAAAAGGCCAATGACGCACCTATTAAGGAAGCAAAAATGGTCGTTAGCAATAATTCTCCCACCATGAAAGAAAATAGTGCGAATAACGAAAAGGCAACGATTGATAATCCCGCTGCTAATCCGTCAATGCCATCCATCAAATTAAATGCATTTACAACGCCTGTTATCGTTACTATAGTCAAAATATACTGAGCCCATTCTGTCAAAGTGTAAATCCCGAATAGACCATGTAAGCTCTCAATTTTGATTCCACTTGCAAATGTAAAATGAGCTAGAAGCAGCTGAATGATTAATTTTAATATGGCTTTTATATCATATTTGTCATCCATCACGCCTATAATCAACAATATGGACGAAGAAATGAAAATGTTGCCATATGCTATCATATTCATTTCCGACTTTATCACCAACATTACAGTCAAAATGGTTGTAATGAATATGCTGATTCCACCTATTAGGGGGACAGCTGAACTGTGTACTTTCCTTTGATTAGGCTTGTCAACAAGTTGAATTCTTATGGCAATTTTTCTTAGTACAGGTATCAATAAGTAAGCAATAGCGAAAGACAAAATGGCTATCAGTAAATATTTGGTTTCCATAATTAAAAAGTATTGATTGTTTTAAAATGAGCGATGCCTCTTACTAATAATTCTTGATAGGTTAATTTACTTAATTGAGCTTGTACCGTTTGTTTTTTGTCAACGCTTAATGCTTCTTCCACCAATAATTGGTATTTATAAGCAATTTGACCCCATTTATATCTTCTGTGTGCAATTTCTTTCATGTCGTGTCCAACTCTTTGTAACTTGGCCGTGTACAAATTGCTTAATTGTTTATTGAGACTTTGCAAATCCCAGAAATATATCGCTTTGTTTTCTGTGGTTACCTTATTGTAAGAAACGCCATAAGCTAAAATAGGCAGTTCTAGATACATAGCTTCCACTAGAGAAGGATTTGTTCCACCTGCTGAGTGACCATGGACATATAATGCGGCATTGCTCCTAATTTCATCAAGTTTTTGCTGATCATATATAGGATCCAGAATGTGAATATTAGGGTGTTGCAGATATTTAGCTTTCAAATCCTTTCCGTATTGACTTTTATCCCAATTGCCTACAATCACCAATGGCATTTTACCTGCAGTCGAGAATGCTTCTAGAATAAGATGAACATTGTTTTCCGGCTCAATACGACAGACTTTAAAAGCATAGGGGTTGAGCGAAAAAGGATATTTATCAATCGTAGTTTTAGACATGGGCACTTTCAAAGTATGGTCTGCTCCATACTCAATTATTCTACTAAGCGAACCATACCGTGCCGCAGTGTAGTCTTGGATAGCTTCATTATCCGAGATGTCGATATGTGAATATTTTACTGCCAATCCTTCAGCCCAGAATAGGTACCATTTTGCCAAT
>JANMMV010000239.1:0-10807 GCA_031373565.1 Saprospiraceae bacterium | reverse complement strand
CCAAATTCTAGATCTTTGTAGAAAGAATCTGTCAATTCGATTACATTATTATCATCAATGAGCTTCTGAATCTCGGCCTTGGTTGCAGCGTCGTAGTCACCATTCATCCATTGATTTACTTTATCAAAAACACCTGGTTCTAATTGTCCTAGGGCTGCCATATCTTATACTTTTGAACAAAAATAGCTATGCTCAACAACATATCAAAATATATAAAACAAAAAGGGGAAGTTTTTATGCTTCCCCTTAGTATTCGTATTGATCCAATATCAATTATTGCTTCGGTATTAGGTTAAACTCTACCCTTCTATTGAGACTACGTCCACGTTCTGAATCATTTGTGGAGATCGGTCTTGACTCACCAAATCCAACATAACTTATCCGAGTTGCTTCAACGCCGCCTATGCTTATCAAATAAAGATAACACGCTTTAGCTCTCTTTTCAGATAACATTTGATTAGGTCCTGCACTACCTACATTATCCGTGTGGCCATTAATGGCCATGTTGAAATCAGGATATCTTTTTAAGATGCCAGCGATCTGACCCAAAACGTCGTATGATTCAGTTTTCAGTATGGCACTTCCTGTTTGGAATTGTACCGCTTGCATGGCGATATCTAGTGTTTTTTTATCTTCCTTCTTTATCTCAGGACATCCGTCGTTAGCTACTGTACCTGAAGTATTCGGACATTTGTCGCGACTGTCATCAATACCATCACCGTCCGTATCGGGACAACCATTGTAAACTCTCAAGCCAGCTTTAGTAGGACATTTATCGTCTCTATCAATAATACCATCTCCATCAGCATCAGGACAGCCACCAGTAGCTTTACTGCCTTTCTCTGTTGGACATTTATCGTCATCATCACTCACACCGTCACCGTCACCATCTTTCATCATTTCTTGCTTAACTGGGCAGCCTTTATTAGCCTTAGTTCCTGCAACATTAGGGCATTCATCTTCATTATCTGATACGCCGTCTCCGTCTGTATCTGGGCAACCACCGAACTCTGCCTTTCCACTTACCTCAGGACATCTGTCTTGGTAATCTGCCACTCCATCCCCGTCTTTATCAGGACAACCGTTGAGCTCGACCAAACCTTTGTTGCTTGGACACAAATCAAGCTTATCAATTATACCGTCACCGTCAGTATCTGCTTCTACAATTGGTAATTCCTCCTTAACCATAGGGACCGCTTCTTTCATTTTTTTACCTAGCATATAAACGAAGCCTATCCCATGAACTAAATTATTACGATTGTCCGCTAAAGAAAGTCTATATTCTGACTGCCAATTAAGATATGCATTACTTGCGACATCATATCTAAGACCTGCGCCTACAGGTACTTGAATATTGAAAAGTTCCGAATCCGTAAAGTCATCAGCTGCTGTTCCTATCCTCTCAATCACACCACCCACACCGGCTGTTAGGTATGCACGTAGTTTGCTACCTTGTTTTCCGAAAAAAAATTGACCCACGATATCTAATGACGCCACTCTCTTCTTGACAAAACTGATAGAATCTAACTGAGCGTCTACCACTCCATATCTTAAAGGAAAACGTAAGCCAAAGCTTTCAGAAAACATTCTCTGATAGCCTAGTTCGTAGCCATGTCTGTAGTCTTTGAAAGTTGTCAAATTTCCACCATTCTGGGACTGATAATCTAGAAAAAGTTTTCTGAAAACGATTCCGTTCTTCTGTCCTGTATACTGAGCCTGAGCCAAAGCTGCAAAACCCAAAACAAACGATAGCACTAATGCATAATTTTTCATCTTGATATCTTAATTTATTTTGAAATCCTAAAATACAGCACAAAAATACATATTATTTTAAATATTAATATAATTTCACTTAAATATTATACATTTTTATTATATGTTTTACATTCTCTTTCTTGGAAGTACCGCAATATATATGAATTACATAAAAATCGGTGGTTACAAAGAATCCAAGTTTCATGGTAAATGCTTACCTCCCGAGTCAAGATTTTTTCATGCCTTTTCATGATAATTATCTTTTTGGCACGGTAATTGAAATACCATCGGTGAGAGATTGAGTTTTATTGAGTAATTAATTAAGCAAATTGTTTACTCGAGACCGGTTCTTTAGGGAGAATCGGTCTTTTTTTTTTCTTTACCCATCTTTAACACTACTTCCCATCAGTAATCTCTATACTTACTCAATCTTTACGCTTTTGTCAAACTCCCGTGTTATTTCACACATTAACATCTAAGCTATTGACTTTCTGAACATTAGCACCGTATCTTTGTTTACACTAATAATTGATATTGAAGTATTTAAAACAGCCACAAAATGAAAAATTTCCTGATAATTGTTCTTTTGAGCATGGGTTTCAGTTTTGCATCGGCACAAACGATGCACAATTTTACTGTAACGGATAGTGATGGCAAAGTTCACAAACTATACGAAGATTACCTAAATAATGGTAAAACGGTTGTAATCAAATTTTTCTTCACGAGCTGTCCGCCATGTATTGCATTAGCTCCACAATGGCAATCAAAGTATGTTGCTTGGGGATCTGGTAATAATGATGTGCAGTTTATAGAACCTACCACCATTAGTTCTGATAATGGTGCAAAAATAAAAACTTATAAAACTACTTACAATCTTACGATGCCCGGTATAGGATCTGATGGTAATGCTCCCGCAATAGTTGATCCATTTAAGCAAGGTACCTACGGTAGCTGGTACGGTACGCCATCATTTGTAGTCATCGCACCTGACAAGTCTATGCAATTTCCAGTACCGTTTTCAGGTTTGGATGCCGCAATTGCTGCCACTGGTGCACAAATGCCCGGCGCCATGACACAACCGACAACGGTAAACATTGCACCTAACAACGGTGGATTTAGTGTGGGGACCGACCATATTAAGTTTTATCTAAAACCAAAAAACGCTGCGAACCCTAAGATCGAGATCATAAAAAATGCGCAAGGAAGCTATTCATTCCAATACCCAACAACAGCATTTCCTGCAATGACCGACCCAATCGTTATCATGGAATCAAATGCGCCTGATTTTGTCGCAGGCATTTCTGCCATGGATCTGGTATTGATCCAAAAACACATTTTAGGATTGGATCCATTTACAAAAGAGACCCAACGAATCGGCGCAGATGCTAATGGCGACACCAAAGTGACAGCCCAAGATATGATCGTGATAAGAAAACTCATATTAGGTTTGATCACCGAATTCCCCAATAATCTACCTTCCTACGTAAGTATTCCTCCATCGATAGACGTGACTTCTTCGCCAGGTAGTACCGTAAATTTAAACTTTACAATTGTCAAAATAGGCAACGTCAACTAGGTTAATCGATTATTTGTAAGTTGAAGACGAAAATTTCCTATTCTTTCAGTTGTTAGGTTGGATACAATTAAGCTATTCCATCGTCCAGATATAACACAATATTATAATACATTGATTATCTTTGCATCAAGATCAATCTAATTTTTTTTGTATTATGTCAAAGAAAAAGCTCCAAGCAAGAACACCTAGTAAGAATCCTAGCACACAAAGGACGATATCATCAAGTATCGAAAAAGATAAATCAACTATTCAAAAACTTACTAGATGGCCAGTTCTAATAGCTATTATCTTAACAGCGATCTGCTTTTCATCCTCCATCAATAACAAATTTGTCTCTTGGGACGATGATAAAAATATTACAGAAAATCCTGATGTACTCAACTTCGACATAAAGCAATTTGCAAAAGGGACAAAGCAAATTTTCTCTTCTCATGTGATCGGTAATTACAATCCACTACCTATATTCACTTTTGCACTTGAGAAGCATTATTTTGGAATTGACAAGCCGGAGCGATGGCACATGCATAATTTACTACTGCATTTGGCATGTGTCTATCTCGTTTATGTAATCGGATTGCGATTAGGATTAACGTGGATGGGATCATTGATTTTAGCATTACTGTTTGGTATCCATCCCTTACGAGTAGAGTCAGTAGCATGGATTACCGAGCGGAAAGACGTATTATTTGGAATATTTTATCTAGGTGCGCTGCTTCAATACATTCGATACAAAGATGATAACAAAAGCTGGCGCTGGATTTGGATGACACTATTCTTTATACTGTCATTATTTAGTAAGATCCAAGCTGTGTCGCTGCCACTTAGTATGTTAGCTGTCGACTATCTCAAAGACAAAGAATGGTCTTGGTCAAAAGTAACACCTAAAATTCCTTTTTTCCTGCTATCACTAGCATTTGGCGTATACGGCATTATGAAGCTTAAAGAATATGGTTCGATTTCTACAGTTACGGACACAACAGATTTCAACTTATTTCAAAGACTATTTTTAGGTGCTTTCAGTTTTATTATTTATTTGGTTAAGTGGATTATCCCATTTCGTATGGTGCCTATGTACCCATACCCAAGCGCATTCCCTTGGTACTTCTACCCTAGCATATTGATAGCGCCACTTACCTTATGGGTAATGTACCGGGCATTAAAGAAAGGACAAAAAGCATTATTTTTTGGATTGATATTCTTTATCGTAAATATCGTTTTCCTATTACAAGTTTTGGGTGCAGGACAGGGATATCTTGCAGATAGATTTACTTATATTGCCTATTTCGGTTTGTTTTTTATCATTGCCTACTACGCTGATCAATACGTACGGACCAACCCTGATAAGCAAGTGATAATCGTAGGTGCAATAAGTTTTTATGTGCTAATATTGGGATTTATGACCTTCCGTCAAGGTAAAATATGGCAAAATAGCGAGACCTTATGGTCACATGTGATCGATTATTATCCCAACACTACCTTACCTTTTGGCAATAGGGCCAACTACTATCGAGATCTTAAAATGTATGATAAAGCTCTAGCTGATTACAATCACACTTTAAAACTTAGTGATAAACAACCCCAGGCGTATAATAGTCGTGCCCGATTATTTTTTGACGTAGCAAAAAATAGTAGAGATACGTTATTACTGGCATTAGCAGATTATAATAAGGCGATAGAATTGCTACCCACCGACGGGGAATTTAGAGTAAATCGTGGTGCGACGCATGCGCGACTGGGAGATATCGAAAAGGCAATCATTGATATGGATGAAGGATTAAAGCTTAAGCCTGATCATGCGGTAGGCTATCTGAATCGATCTCTAATGTATAGACAAACCAATCAGCTTGAAAAATCAATCGCAGATATCGATACTTACGTGAAATATAATCCTAATAGCCCAGATATGATATTTGAAAAAGGTCAATCATTGTTCCTTCTCAAACGTTACCCAGAAGCAATTGCAGCACATACCCAAGCAATAGCTTTAGGTGATGGCTATAAAAATTTGGGCCTTTACTATTATGAACGGGCAAAAATCCTTGCAACCGATGGGAAGATCCAAGAAGCTAAAGCTGATTTCCAGAAAGCAGTTTCATTAAATTTCACCAAAATTGATCCTAATTTTCAAAAATATATAGGACTTTAATCATGCTAAGTAAAATAAAAAAACAATATCTGCTTATCGATCATGAAGAGCAAGCAAATGTTTGGACACACGGGACCATGTTATTACTTGCTGTATGTTTTAGCCCGTTTTTGATATTGCAAGCTAATACAGTTTCGACAGGTATCGGGCTGATTGCTTTTTGTTTGGGAATGATGTTTATGCTGCTCAGTTCCACTACTTTTCATCTTATGTCTGATCCCGAATTGAAAGAAAAATGGCAATTAATCGATCATATTTCCATTTTTGTGTTGATCTCTTGTTCGTACACCGCCTTTTTTGTTTATCACTATAATACGGCTGATGGATACAAATTTCTCGCATTGCATTGGAGTATAAGTATCATTGGCATCATTTTCAAGATATGGACAAAAGATAAATTCAGATGGTTATCGTTAGTACTATATTTGGTCTTAGGTGTAATGGTTGCTTTTGTCTTCGAGCAGGCAACAGGTCACATGAGTTCGGCGGTGTATAATAATCTGATGTTAGGAGGAGCAGGTTATTTGATCGGAGTAGTGTTTTATGCTTGGGACAAACTCAAATTTAATCATGCCATCTGGCACATAGGCGTCAATGTGGGAGTTGTCACTCACTTTATAGCACTCTATCAATCTTAGGCAAATGGTTTTACATACTTATTAAATCAAATTTTCTAACTACTTTTGCGAAAATAGCGCATTTATCTTATCAAACAGTAAATTCAAAAACATTCTCTTTTATGGGTTTTAACTTAATGACTTTTCCAGATTTCGGTTCTTCTAGTGTATGGCTAAGCCTATTGACGCTTACATTTCTAGAGATAGTACTCGGTGTTGACAACATCATTTTCATTTCGATCGCTTCTAGTAAGCTTGATAAAGGAGATCAAAAAAAAGCGACTAACATCGGACTCATTTTTGCGATGGTTTTCAGAATCGTATTGTTATTAGGCATTTCAGTTTTGATAGCAATGACTGCTCCTTGGCTAAAGTTAGAGTGGGGTTGGTTAACGGCGGGTTTTACGGGTCAAAGTTTCATCTTGATAGCAGGAGGTATATTTTTGCTTTACAAGTCTGTAACCGAAATCCACCATAAATTAGAATCAGATGAGCACACTGATGTCGAAGATGGCGGCAAAAAATTGTCGTTACAATCAGCCATTATTCAAATTACGGTGATCAATATTGTATTTTCTTTTGATTCAATACTGACAGCTGTCGGTATGACAAATGGAATGGAAGGAGCTTTAATAATCATGATTATTGCGGTAGTTTTTTCAGTGATCATCATGATGCTTTTTGCCGTGCCCGTAGGAAGGTTTGTCAATGACCACCCAACAATCCAGATGTTAGGTTTAGCATTTTTGATTCTGATAGGATTTATGTTGATCATTGAGGGTGGACACCTTGCAGATCTTAGCATTTTGGGATCACATATCGGAGCGGTCCCTAAAGGATACCTATACTTTGCTATTGCTTTCTCCCTTTTAGTGGAGTTTCTCAATATGAGATTGCGCAAGAAGTCGAAACATGTTGTAGACTTAAATTCAATCAATGAAGAAGCAAGTGAGAGAGGTTTACTTGGCAAACCATAATGATGTTATCTATTACCTATCATTGAATTCGGGCAGAAATGAATAAATCTTATTTGCAAAAAGTAACTCTTTCTGCCTTCGTTGTATTGACTTTCATGATGATTTTGGTTATGACGGGCTGCAAAAGAGCAGATGCACCTTACCAGCAATTAACTGGCAAATATCTTGACAAAAACTATGATATTAGATACAAGAATGATTCTGTAGGCCTAATAACCAAAGGTATAGACTCTATTATTCGGCAAATCTCAGGTCAATTGGACGTAAAGAATCCTAGTAGTACAATTTCTAGGTTTAATAATGCAAATGACACTTTTTTTATAGATCCCACCACTGATTCTCATTTTTTAGCCCTATGGAATTATTCGAAAATCTTTTTGACAACGAGCCAAGGTATTCTAGACCCATCTATGGCCCCACTCTTTGGGTTTTACGGTGATGGATATGATAAGCGAAAATCATTATCGAAAAATGATACAGTGACCATTGCTCAGTTATTCCTACTTAAGTCATTCTCTTCACTTTCGCTACAGACGACCGTAAGCAGATCGTATATTTTCAAACCTGATAAAGGTATTACAGTTAATTTTGCCGCTATCCAAACGGGTTATGTGGTTGATCGGATTGCAACTTATCTAGATACCAAGCAGATCAGAAATTATTACATAGATATCGATGGAAAATGTCACGCAAAAGGTATATCTGAAAATAAAATGGATTGGACTTATGGGATTAATAGGCCCAAATCTAGTGCCCAAAACATTAATCAAGAGCTCCCCTTGATCATAAGTAATAAGGGGATTGCTACAAGTGGATCTTACACCAACGCTAAGGAGTCAACAGGCAATAAGTATGCTTTTATCGTTGATCCTAAAACGGGATATAGTCGTCTCAGCGATGTATTGAGCGTTACGGTTATTGCTGATGATTGTATTACGGCCGATGCATATGCAACTGCATTTGTAACTTTGGGATTGGTAAAATCTATCGAACTAATCAAGCAACTTAAAGGCGTAGGCGCTTGTTTCATTTATGATATTGAAGGCGATGGTAATTTCGAGTTTCAAATAAGTGAAGGGTTTTCAAAAAATTATCTTCACAACGAACAACAATAAAAACACATAATGGAAAACATAAAATTTGATCTTGACAGAGATATTGTATTTTTCGATATAGAATCTACAGGTCTCAACGTGATCAAAGACCGCATATTGCAGATTGCGCTAGTCAAATATCCAAAAGGCGGAGGAGAACCGTCAGAGATTTCAATGCTTATTAATCCACGCATACCTATCTCAGACGAATCTTTTGCTATCCACAAGATCAGCAATGAAATGATCAAGGATAAGCCAAGCTTTGATCAAGTAGGTCAAGAAATTTATGACTTCATTGGTCAAGCGGACATCGCTGGCTATAATTCTGATCGATTTGACATCCCTATGTTGATGGAAGAGTTTCATCGGATCGGATTGACTTTTGATATCTCTAGCAGAAGGCTAATAGACGTTCAGAAGATATTTTACAAAATGGAACCAAGGACGCTCAAAGCTGCCTACAAGCATTATTGCGATCAAGTTCTGGAAGATGCGCACGATGCTATGGCAGATGTCAAAGCCACGATCGAAGTCTTTAAAGGGCAGTTATCAATGTATAAAGAACTCGATCACATCGATGGTGATGGTTTTGTCACGCCGAAGCCTATCCAGAACAATATGGAGACGATCTATTCGTTTCTAAAAGACGACAGCATGCTGGACGTGACCAATAGATTGAAGTTTAATGCCAAAGGGCAAATAATATTTAACTTTGGAAAATATACTGGTCACGTTGTCGCCGATGTTTTCAGAAATGAACCAAATTACTATCATTGGATTATCGATAAAGATTTTTCGGTTCAAGTCAAGGTTATCGTAACAAAAATATTTGACGAACTCAAAAAATAATATGAAGTTAAGCTGGTGTCTAAGCTTTCTGATGATTACTATATTTTCATCATGCTATCAAAATGTTGAAGGGTGCCTCGATACTTTTGCCACCAATTTTGATGTAGGCGCCGATAACGAGTGCAATGATTGCTGCGTATTTCCGGCAGTGAGATTAGAAATAGAAGCTAAAAATGATACCGCTTCTTATACCATATCAGATACCATCATCAACAATCTTGGACACGAATTTAAAATCTTAGAAGCGAAATTTTATTTGTCAGGATTCACTATTCACGATGGCGGTAAGATTTACAATAACTCTAGAAAAATCAATGATTCCATTACTAATAAGCTCATCTTAGATAATGTAATGTTCCTTCGTGTGCAAGATAAATCTGTTTCTGTGCCAGGGTTTAAGTACTTTGGCAAGCCAGATACAATCAAGTTTGTCATAGGTCTTAACGATTCGATGCGCAGTGGAAAGTTCTTACAAGTCGAAGCTAGTCACCCTCTGAGTACGCGTAATGTAATCCAAGATACAACATCTGGTAGAACAGCATTGGGAACTATCAAATGGGCAAATATTACAAATGGAATAACAGACACGGTGTCAACTTTATTTGTAGACGCTCCTTTTTTCTATCCGCAAGTCATCACAAACATTCCTTCAAATCGGCTAGGAACTGATGTAATTATCAAAATGATAGCCGACTATGCCATCTTGTTTAGAGACATAAAACCTGAGCTGAATGCCAAATCAGCAGAAGCTATCTTCAGAAAAAACATTTCTGAATTTTTATACGTTAAATAGATATGAACACGAAGAAACAATTACTTATTTCCAACCTTGTGCTGATAGCGTTTACGTGGCTTTCCTGTGGGGTTGACCCAGATATGAATGAAGGAGATTTATCAAAATTGGTTTATGCTCCTACCCCTCACACCGTTACCCTACCTGCACATTTTCCTAAGTTGGAAATACCTGCTGATAATCCTATGACTGAAGAAGGGATAGAATTAGGAAGATTCTTGTTTTATGATCCTATTCTTTCTGCTGATAGTACCATCTCCTGTGGTAGCTGTCATATGTCTTCTAATGGATTTACCGACGGTGCAAAAGTGAGTTTAGGCATAGATAATATTGCAGGAAAGCGCAGTTCAATGAGTCTTATCAACATTGGTTTTGTCAAGTCTGGGCTATTCTGGGATGGAAGAGTAAAAACGCTGGAAGAGCAAGCATTACTGCCAGTGGAAGATCCTATTGAAATGCACCACCTTTGGTCAAATATAGAAGAACAACTCAAGAATCATCCCACTTACCCAAAGATGTTTAGGGAAGCTTTTGGTATCAATAATAAAAGTGAGATAACAAAGACCTTAGCTGTCAAAGCTATTGCTCAATTTGAGAGAACGATCATATCAAAGGACTCAAAATTTGACAAAATTCAAGAAGGTAAAGCGAAATATACAGATCTTGAACTATATGGGAAATCATTGTATTTTGATGAAGATCCAGATGTACCCGATGCTGAATGTTGGCATTGCCACAATACACCACTGGCGACCAGTGACGATTTTTTCAATAATGGTCTGACCGCTACGGCCCTTTTAGATGGTTTTCCTGATAAAGGCAGAGGTGTGGTAACTAAATCAATTGCTGACAATGGAAAATTTAGAGCACCTACCTTGCGCAATATCAAGTATACTGCACCCTTTATGCATGCAGGACAAATCGCAACATTGGACGAAGTAATAACACATTACGCTACTGGTGGACAAACATCACCCAATTCTGACCCATTGATTCACAC
>JANMMV010000222.1:0-12228 GCA_031373565.1 Saprospiraceae bacterium | reverse complement strand
GAAGTTAAATTGCAATCAATCAGCAACTTAGCTTCGAAAAGCATACTGCGTACTGCTTCAGCAGTAGCACCGCTACAGCAGAGCTGCACTTGGTCTAGATACAGAAGATAAGTTGGCGAAGCTTCTGATTTGCAGCAAGTTAGCTTCGTAATAGATTTTCTAACGCATAATCCAGGTTTTAGTACTTGATGAGTCTCACGAAGTACTTGAGAAGTCTCACGAAGTACCTGAGGAGTCTCACGAAGTACCTGAGGAGTCTCACGAAGTACCTGAGGAGTCTTACGAAGTACTTGAGAAGTCTCACGAAGTACCTGAGAAGTCTCACGAAGTACCTGAGAAGTCTCACGAAGTACCTGAAGTCTTAGGGACTGTGTAGAATTTTGTGAAGTACCTGGGAAGTATTACCCGCTCGTATTAGGCAGCGGCATGAGCCTACGAAGCACAGGTACGTAGTTGCTCGGCTGCTTACGATTACAGCATACAAAAAAGGACAACCACATTGCTATGATTGTCCTTATATATGATAGAGTTGATATAGAGCTTACCCATATCAGATAAGCTCGTGATTATAGTTTTCTAATCTTAAAAGATTGATTATCAACAGTATTGCTCAATCTAACGATGTACATACCTGCTGCCAAATCAGCAATAGATATAGTAGAAGTCTGACCTACGAAAGAAATAGTTTTGACTAAGTTGCCCGTCAAGGTATAAACCGATGCCGTGTTATTGTCATCCGAAGATCTAATTTCGAGAACGTCATTAGTAACTCTTGGCGTCAAAGTAAATGCATCTCTACTCCCTACAGTAGCGGATACGATTTCTGAATATGCAAATGTACCATCATAATCTGTCTGGCGGATGCGATAGTAATTAATGCCACTCACAGGCGAGTTATCAGCATACTGATAACTGAGCTCTTCACCACTATTGCCCGCACCCGCTATCCTAGCGATATCATCAAAAGTAAGACCATCTGCAGACCTCTCGATAGTGAAGTAGTCATTGTTTACTTCAGAAAGCGTAGAGAAAGCAAGGTTAATAGCTTTTCCTTTATTTTCTACTTCTAGAGCAGAGAATTTAACAGGGAGAGGGGCAAGAACTGTACAAGATGTACCAGTTCCACTAGAAATTAAATAAGAGTAGTTTGCAAATTCATCTCTCCTATTCGATCGAAAGCCAAAAACGACGTCTTTTGGACTTGCACTTGTATTGTCATAACATCTTGTGGCTGTTTGAGCTACATTGCCAGCAATAATGGTTTCTAGACCATTGGCTCTAAAAATTATTTCATCTGTCGAGTCGAAAGTTCCACTAGCCCCACATGCGGCGTTTGTTACGGTAATACTAATTGTGCTTCCATCGGGCACAGATACAGTTATTGCAAGTTCATATTCAGTACAGTTGCCAGTAGCATTTGCTCCACAAGTCGTGCAAAAAGGTGAAGTCGTGCTAGCATTACATCCAGTTGCGCAAACGGATGTGGACGTTCCTAGTGATAGTGTACCTGTTACTTGGGCATTTAAAAAAAGATTGGTAAAGAAAAATGCGAATAATGTAAAATAATTCTTCATAATTAAACAGTTTATAATTTTTAAAATAATCTATATATTCATCATCGCCCACGCTTCGGTGATCTTACCTTGACCTAGGTACCCACTTGCCATACGGTGGATTTCCTCGTCGGTTTGGCCAGCAGCTTGGAGTTTGATTTGTTGTAGATCGATGTCAGTGAGTAATGGTATCGATGTCATCGCTGCAAAAATGGCAATTTCGTTGCCGGTCAGTACCTTACTTTCTTTGATATGCAAAGGCAAGCCTTCCCATCCAATTGGCATATCAGTGACCCCTTGATGCAGTTCTAACAATGTCGACCCACTGGCACGCACATACCAATTGCGACCAAGTCGACCCATAAGATCGAGTTTATGCGGATCGAGTCTATCGCCTTCAAGTACAGACTCAGCGATAGCGATCTTTGTAACTTCGCAGATAATAAGATGTCCTGCACCACCTTGTTCGCCGAGTTCGATAATATCTTTGACCTTGCACTCGAGATTAACAGGTGACTCCAGCACTCTTGGTGCGCCGACGGTGTCAGAAGCTTCTGGTGTAAGACCTACCTTGTCAAATTCACTGACTTCGCTGGGAAATTCAACTGACGCTAGTGACATCTGACGCCATATATCGTATGATACCACATTGACGACACACTCACCGCTGACACGCACATTGTGCAAGGTATCTTTGGTTGTATTGTCTTTAACTCGACGATTGGACGAAAAAACTAAGATCGGCGGATTGGATGAAAATGCATTGAAAAAACTATAGGGGGCCAAGTTTTTAACGCCCTCTTCATTGACACTGCTTACGAAAGCAATAGGGCGAGGAGCGACTGCACCGATGATGTATTGATGCAAATCCTTTGTCGGGATTTCTCCTGGTGTGATGGTTCGTTTTAGCAATCTAGTGTATTAAAATGCAAAGGTATATTATAAATCAACGCAATATCAAGTCCAAAGGTTAAGTAAATGTAAATTTTCCGACAATGATTTGCCAATGATTACATGGTTTAGACTGAGGATCGGCGATTGGGTCACTTTTTGTGGTGGATTGGTTTGATGCCGCTAAAGCTGCACACGTTTGTTTATTTGTTGATTTGGTGGATTTGGTGGATTTGGTGATCACGCTAAAGACGTGACAAGATTGCGGATGCCGCTAAAGCTGCACATGTTTGTTAAATTGCTAAACTGCTAATTCGTTGATTCCGCCATGCTGAAATAGATTGCTAATTTCCACCTGCTAATTTCTAACTTTGTAGGCTGAGCGCAATTTACGGTGTCGATGTCTACTAAATATCGAACCTTTTAGCAAGAAATTCACTTTACTTAAGATATGAAATTTCCGTCCTTCTCCTCCATGTGGTTTATTCCAGCAATTGTGCTCATAGGGTACACGATTCGTTACTACTATCTCAAACCTAAGTTTAGGGCAGGCCAAGAAATGGAAAATTTCACTGGCAAACTGATCAATGGTGACACTTTTGAATTAGTAACAATGCACGGCAAATATGTACTCGTAGATTTTTGGGGCTCATGGTGCGGCCCTTGTCGGCGAGAGAGTCCCGCCTTGGTTGACCTTTATAATGCCACGCGCGGTATGAAATATAGTGATGCGAGTGGTTTTGAAATCATATCTGTCGCGATAGAACAAAAAGAACAGTCATGGCGAAGGGCTATTGAACAGGATGGCTTGGCTTGGCCCTATCATATTGCGGAGTTTGACTCGTTTGAAAGTCCTATTGCCAAGAAATATGGTGTGCGCGAAATACCTACCAAATACCTACTCAATACCGATGGAAAGGTCATCAGGGTCAATCCAAGTTTTGATGAACTCAGCGTTTTTCTTCAACAAAAAAGAGCCAAATAAGGTAGTTTGTCCTTTGCTCGGCTTAATTTTGCCATTTTTTCAGCATCACGGCTTGATATCTCTGTCATTTTGACCTGATATCTTGACTGGCAGGCTGTTTGATTACTATAAATATGTTTAATAAATTTAAGAAGTTTATGTCAGAAGATGTAAAAGATCCTATCTCACCAGATACTGATCTAGAAAATATGCAAGAAAATGATACACAAGAAGAGACTACAGAAAAGAAATCTAAGTCCAAATCTAAAGATATCTTATCACACCTACAAGACGAGCTAGATCAGGCCAACGCTTCATTAGATGAGTCAAAGGATAAACATTTGAGACTTTTTGCTGAGTTTGATAACTACAAAAAAAGATCCATCAAAGAAAGCTATGACATACGACGTACAGCTGCCCAAGAGACCATCGTCGCCCTGTTGCCCGTACTTGATGACTTTGATCGAGCCAAAAAAAATGCTGATGCAGGCCATGAAGTCTTTAGTGAAGGCGTCGCTATGATCTACAATAAGTTGTACTCGATCCTAGAACATAAAGGGCTAAAACCGATGGAAAGTACGGGTGGAGAGTTTGATCCGGAGTACCACGAAGCCATTACAGATATCCCTGCACCTTCAGAAGAAATGATAGGTAAAGTAATCGACACGGTAGAAAAAGGTTATATCTTGAATGATAAAATCATCCGTCACGCTAAGGTCGTGGTAGGCAAATAACAGAGATTTTCTTAATGAGTTGAAAGCAAATATCATCTCACAGTGCTAAATGAGTGAGGGATAGTAGCGAACACGACAGATCGACGTATGGAGATCACGAAGTAAAGCGAATAGCCCGACCCGATGAAAATCGGGACACTCCCAAATCAAAATAAATACAGATACACATCAAATGAAGAGAGATTTTTACGAAATACTAGGCGTCGAAAAGAGCGCTGACGAAGGCACGATAAAGAAAGCTTATCGCAAAGCAGCCATGGAGTTTCACCCAGACAAAAATCCTGGGGACAAAGTCTCAGAAGAGAAATTTAAGGAAGCTGCAGAAGCTTATGAAGTCCTATCTGACGGCAACAAACGTGCAAAATATGATAGATATGGACACGCAGGCATAGAGAATATGGGTGGCGGTCATGGTGCTGGTGGTAGTATGAATATGGAAGATATTTTTGCTAATTTTGGTGATGTATTTGGTGACGGTGGCAGCCCTTTTGAAAGCTTTTTTGGTGGATCTACAAGATCTCGTGGCGGTGGACAGAAAGGAAGCAACCTGCGTATCAAAGTATCCTTAACACTCGAAGAGGTAGAGGCGGGTGTGACTAAAAAGATAAAAGTCAAAAAGCAGGTTTCTTGTAAAACTTGTAGTGGCTCGGGCGCCAAAGATAAAAATAGCGTAATCAATTGTACTACGTGTCAAGGTTCAGGCTATGTGCGACAGATCAAAAATACTTTCTTGGGTCAAATGCAAACAACTGCGCCATGTCCTAAGTGTCAAGGTGCCGGCAAAACAATTACAGCTACTTGTGGTACTTGCCGTGGAGAAGGCCGGACCAATGACGAAGAACTGATAGAGATAGAAATCCCAGCTGGCGTATCTGAAGGTATGCAATTGTCCATGCGCGGCAAAGGTAATGCTGGTCCCGCAGGTGGTTCTACGGGCGATCTACTCATCAGTATCGAAGAAAAACCACACGCTGAATTCTCTAGGGATGGCAATAATGTGATCTATGATCTATTTGTCAATTTTGCAGACGCAACTCTCGGGACAAATGTAGAAGTACCTACACTATCCGGTAAGGTCAAAGTTAAGATACCAGAAGGCACGCCTGCAGGCAAAATTTTTAGGCTTAAAGGCAAAGGGCTTCCGTCACTCCAACAATATGGAAAAGGTGATCAACTCATTAATGTCAATATCTGGACACCTAAGACATTAACAATTGAAGAGAAAGAGATCCTTGAAAAAATGAAAACAATGCCTAATTTCAATCCTAAGCCCGGGGATGGCGAGAAAGGTTTTTTTGATAGAATGAAGGAATATTTTACATAATATTTTGAAGCTGAGAATACGCGAATAAGTTTTGTGGTGTAGTCCCATAATATACACGTGGTCAAAGCACAGATCCCTAAACGCTTACAAGGCTAAACAATCTCTACGTTATACATAAATAAACAAAAACCACATTGTCCCGAAAGAAAAAACCCATTCAAAATCTCCTTATAACAGGTATAGCTGATAAAGGCAAAGCCGTCGGTCGTACTGAACTTGGCGAAGTTATTTTTGTAGATGGCGCGGTGCCAGGTGATGTGATAGATGCACTTATAATTCGCAAGAAAAAATCAATGAGCGAAGCTATCGTGACACGTATCGTTTCTTTGTCGCCCGATAGAATAGATCCGCAATGTCAACATTTTAGCGAGTGTGGAGGTTGCAAGTGGCAAGATCTAACTTACGAAGCGCAATTAAGACATAAGGAGCAAATCGTTCGTGATAGTATGCGTCGTATCGGAAAACTGGATCAAAGTATCGTTCAATCGATCATGGGGTGCGACTTACAGTTTCACTATCGAAACAAACTTGAATATAGCTTTTCAACGAAGCGATGGATAACGAATAACGAAGCTGCATCAGACGACGTATTTGTCAACGAAGGCGCACTCGGATTTCACAGGGCTGGTTTTTTTGATAAGATCGTAGAGATAAAAGAGTGCCACTTACAGCATGACCTGAGTAATCAAATTCGAAATTTTGTGCGCACCTATACACATGCACATGAGCTGCCGTACTATGATCCACGTGGCCACACAGGACTCATGCGCAACATGGTTGTCCGCAACAATTTGGCTGGCGACTGGATGCTCAATATGGTCTTTGGATACGAAGATCCGGCCATTTTACCTTTGATGGATGCGCTGCATAGCGAGTTTCCACAGATAACTTCTCTCAATTATGTCGTCAATACGAAGGTCAATGACACCATTTTTGACCAAGAAATAATAACTTACAAAGGCGATCCCTTTATTATCGAGCAGCTGGGAAAAGTGAAATACAAGATAGGTACCAAGTCATTTTTTCAGACCAATACGACACAAGCTATTAGGCTTTTTGATGTTGCAGAAGAAATGGCTGATCTCACGGCCGATGATAATGTATATGATTTGTACACCGGTCTAGGGAGTATCGCACTTTATATCTCTAGCAAAGTCAAACACGTTACGGGTATCGAAGAAATCCCTGAAGCAATCTCAGACGCTAATGTCAACATGGAACTCAATGGAATCGCAAATGCTACTTTTTATGCTGGTGATGTCCGAGATATTCTTAATGACAAATTTATAAAGCGCCACGGGAAAGCCGATATTGTTATTACTGATCCTCCACGTGCTGGTATGCATGAGGATGTTATTAACACATTACTAGAACTCGCCGCTCCTCGTATCGTATATATATCATGCAATCCTGCAACACAAGCGAGAGATTTGGCCCTTTTGTCAGTAAAATACGATACGGTAGCCGTAAGACCAGTAGATATGTTTCCACATACCAGTCATATAGAAAGTGTGGCTAAATTAGTTTTAAGGTCATAATACATAATCATGGCAGACATAGATAAATTTTTAGTACTCGAGCGACAGCTGCAGCCTTACAAGAAAATACTTGCCCAAGCTGCTGATGTCATCCTAGATGAAGATGTTTCGAAATATCCGATATTTATCCTTCACCAGCAAGAACTCGAAATGGGTGTTGCACTCATAGAAGCGGGTCGAAAATTTCCTTGGTCTGTCAATGCTTCTACACTTGAAGAATTCGTAACGAAAGACCTGATTTTTAATGAAAAAGTCAAAGAATTCATCAATACCTACAAAGATCCACAAGGGCATTTATGTCTATTCGTACTAAGTGAACTTGGCGCGCAATTTATCTATGTGCCTAGGTAACGTAGACTAAAAATCACTTATAAAATTGTTAAGATCCAAAGTCCAGTCATAGTTTGCGTACGAAATGCTTGGCTTTGATTTAGATTTTTCGATAATCTTATATCGCTCCAAAACCTTATAAACCTTACGACTGCCACCGAAATCTCCCCTAAACCAACTAAAAATGGAAGTTACTGCGCATTTATTGTCACTGCATGTCGTAGTCCTTTTCAAAAATTGAACTGCGCTTTTATCAAGTTGTGTTTCTACATCGATATAATTATACGGGAAAACAGATGGGCAAGATTTGGCACCACAATTGAGCGCAAAATGTACCCGATAGTCTCTTTTGTCCATTCGTAGTTTTTTCTCTACCTCACCGACAAACCATCGCTTTACATACCCCAACATCAATGGATGTTGAGATCTTCGCAAGATACCATGTTCGATATCAGCAAAACTAAACATGTGACCACCTATATTTATTTGTTTAGCTGCAAAAAAAGCACTTCGATCGTCATATAGCTTTGGATCTTTTCTTAAAATATGAAGAATATATCCATTGTAGATATTAATCCAAAACGCAAGTCTCAATTGGTCAGTGCTGATTTGTGCTGAAAGCTGATCGATCTTGCAATCTTTAAATATATTGATAAAACGCTCAGTATTTTCCTTTTTTGCATGTGCTTCTATCATCTCGGTTGACAAATCAACATAGGACCATGGGGATGCTTGGGCTATAGATTTTTTACCTGCAGTCATTAATACGCCTGCGAGCAGAAAAGATAAAATTAATCTCATTTTAAACAGTTAAATTATTTTTTCAATATTGAAATATCATCAAGTATAAAGATACCACGTCCATAAGTTGCAATGACCAATTTCTTGTCCCGTGGATGTATAAACATGTCGTTGATACTTACGGCAAAAGGTAAATTCCCACGTATTAAGTTCCATGATTTACCACTATTCTTAGTTATATAAACGCCCATATCTGTTCCTGCATATAAGGTCATCGGGTCATCGTGATCTTCGATGATAACATTGGCTGGAGAGTTTGGAATATCTCCCGCAATAGATTGCCATGTTGATCCTTGGTCAGTGGACTTAAATAAATAAGTGGTTTCATTGTCTTGTCGTCTATCATTAACAGCTATATATACGGTCTTATCGTCGTATTTGGATGTTGTGATCTTGATTATGTGTTTATTAGCAGGAAGACCAGTGGTGATTTCTTTCCAATATCCGCCGTCATCATTAGTCAACCATACTCGACCATCGTCAGTACCTACATAGATAATCCCTGGCTTATTGCCTTCGGCTATCACCGAAATCGCTTGGTGGTAAATCAGATAAGGATAAATTCCTTTGTGATTTGGATTATTATAGCTCAGGTCAGGACTTATTTTAGCCCATGTTGCACCATGATCTTTAGTTTTGTAAAGATGTTGTAGTCCGTGATAAATAACATCTGGATTGTGTTTAGAAATGATAGTACCGGCTAACCATTCACCTCTAAGGGAATCAATACGACCTACATCAAAAATTTTGATGGGATTACTAGCCAAGCTGTCTGGTTTTGACATATCGCTTTTCATCAATCTACCATAATATGAAGACGAAAATACAATATCAGCATTGCGGGGATCTATAGCTATCTGGGTACCCTCACCACCAGGTGCATAGTCCCATTTGCGTAGTGAAGTATCGCCCTTGATACCGAAAGTATGCAAATGATTTGCCGACCAAGTACCTTCATCCTGGACGGGGCCCATAATATTGAAAGGCTTATCCATATCATAACTTATGGTGTAAAATTGGGTAGTCTGCATTTTGTCAAAGAAATTTTTCCACTTTTTGCCTCCATCATAAGTTATGCTGACTCCACCATCGTTGCCGAGAATGATTCTTTGAGGATTCGCAGGGTCAAACCACATGCCATGATTGTCACCGTGTATATGTTCTTTGGGCTGAACATGTAGCCATGCTTTTGCACCATCGATAGAGTGTCCCATGTTCACACCAAGTGCATATAAGTCATCTGGATTACTAGGGTTTACGCGAATTTGACTAAACACCCAACCATACGTACCCGAAAAGGGTTTAAAAAAATCATGCACTTCAGATTTCTTCTGCCATGTAGCCCCGCTATCATCGCTTCGATAGATGGCACAACCGATGACGACTTTTTGAACTTTTCTTTCATAACTATCTGTCTCGTCTGGTTTTGGTTCTCTTTTGATATTATGGTCATCGACAAATGCATATAAAACATTGGGTTTAGATGCTGATATTGCTAAGCCGATACGCCCCGTCAGTTTAGTATCGGGAAGGCCATTATGGATTTTGGACCATGTCTTACCACCATCTATCGTTTTGTACAGATAATCTCCATCTTCAGGTACTGGATCACTATATCTACGTCTGATGCGGTTCCACATTGATGCGTAAATGACCTCAGGATTTGAAGGGTCCATGACGAGGTCTATACAACCTGTTTTTTCATCAATGAAATGAATTCTGGACCATGTTTTGCCACCATCTGTAGTTTTGTATACACCTCTATCTTCATTGTATTTCCACTCGTTACCACTTGCTGCGGCGTAAACAATATTTGCATCTTTTGGGTGAACCAATATCCTTGCGATCGTTCCAGATTTTTCTAATCCAGATTTTGCAAAAGTTTTTCCACCATCAGTAGTCTTATACATGCCTTTTCCGGGTAGCGATGCCCTAAAAATATTGGCTTCGCCAGTACCTACATACACGATATTGTGATCCGAAGGCGCTATAGCTATATCCCCGATGGACAGTGTGGCTTGGTCATCAAAAATGGATACCCAATCCTTTCCTGCATTTGTGGTTTTCCATAATCCACTAGTTGCAAATGCTGCATAGATAATATTAGTGTCTCCAGCTATTCCTTCTACGTCAGTGACCCTGCCGCTGATCACATCTGGACCTACTGCTCTCCATTGGATAGATTTGTAAGGTGAAGTATTGGATTTTAATAATTGATCTGCTAAGGCATCACCACTATTTGTACTTTTTTTGCAAGAAGGCATTAATATTAGGGCGCAGAAAGATAGAACTAAGAATGTGCGGATAGACATAATACTGGGCTTTGATTTGTAACAATGCCCTAAAGATATTACATAATGTGGTAGTATGCAAGATGAGCACTTTACAACAGACCTTGGTCAGCAAAACTAAAGTAAGTATTATCACCTATAATGAGGTGATCTTGAATTATCATATCAAATAAAACAGCAGCATCTTTGATTCGTTCCGTGATTTGGAGGTCCGATTTCGATGGTTTCATATTGTTAGATGGATGATTATGGCATAAGATGATACCGGTAGCTTGGTTTTCTAAAGCCAATTTTACGACAGTACGAGCATCGACTACTGCTGAATGTAGATTGCCAATACTGATCCTTTCTAATTTGATAAATTTACTTGCTCTATTAGTAAAAAGTACCCAAAATTCTTCAACCACGAGATCTGACATCGTAGGATAGAGCAAATCATAAGCATCTTTGCTAGAAATAATTTTTGGCTTTTCGATAGGACTCGCTTCTTTGCGCCGTCGACCCAGTTCGAGGCATGCTACAATATTAATTGCTTTGGCTTCACCCACGCCTTTGTATTTTTTGACCAGATCATTAATACCTATCTTGCCCAAAAGACTTAAATCATTATTATGGTCTGACAGTATTCGTTTGCTCAAGTCAACCGCTGACTCTCCGACCGAACCAGATCCTAATATGATAGCTAGCAATTCGGAATCAGTTAACGCCTGTCTTCCTTTAGCCACCATTTTTTCTCGCGGGCGATCATCAATAGACCACGATTTGATAGAGATGTTTGGCTTTTCTGGCATATTTCTACACTTTGCTTAGCGCTTGATCAAGATCAGATATAAGATCGGATACGTCTTCGATTCCCACGCTCAATCTTATTAAAGAATCTGTAAGACCAACTTTGAGTCTCTCTACTCTTGGTATAGATCCATGGGTCATGCTTGATGGATGACCGATAAGAGATTCTACGCCGCCTAATGACTCTGCTAGTGAAAAATAATGTGTACCACTCAACACTTTTCGAGCACTAACCTCACTATTGTCAGCTAGATCGAAAGAAACCATACCGCCAAAAAGGCGCATTTGTTTTTTGGCAATATCGTGACCTGGATGATCAGTAAATCCTGGCCAATACACTTTCCCTACTTTATATTGATCTAGTAGAAAGTGCGCTATTTTTTCTGCATTCTGACAAGCTCTTTCTACGCGTATGTGCAAGGTTTTGATGCCTCGCAGTACTAAAAAGCAATCTTGCGGTCCTGGGACAGCGCCTACTGCATTTTGGAGAAATCTTAACTGCGCTGCAAGGTCACTATCTTTGACAACGATAGCTCCATGGATCACATCAGAGTGGCCACCAAGGTACTTCGTAGCTGAGTGAACGACGATATCAGCACCTAAATCCAAAGGATTTTGTAAGTATGGAGATGCAAAAGTATTATCCACACAGACGGTGATCCCTTTACCTTTAACATGATCGCAAACTGCTTTAATGTCTACAATATTTAGCATGGGATTAGTAGGCGTTTCGATCCATATCATCTTGGTCTTAGGCGTTATCAAACTATCCAAAACCGACAGATCTGTTATACCAGCAAATTGAAACTTAATACCATATTTACCAAAAACCTTGGTCATGATACGATATGAACCACCGTACAAATCATCGGTGGCAATCACTTCATCACCGGGATTCAACAACTTGAGTACGCTATCCATCGCAGCCAGTCCGCTACCAAAACATATCGCATCAGTACCGTTTTCAAGCGAAGCTAGATTGGCCTCAAGAACTGTCCGAGTAGGGTTCTGAG
>JANMMV010000178.1:0-2448 GCA_031373565.1 Saprospiraceae bacterium | reverse complement strand
AAAGTTCATTTATGGGATGAAGCCTTATCGCTTTTGCGAAGAATAGTATTGGATTGTGGTTTGGACGAAGAGCTAAAATGGGGACAGCCAGTCTACATGTATAATGGGCATAACATGATGATGATCGCGGCTTTTAAAGATAACTGCGTACTAAGTTTCTTCAAAGGCGCTTTGATGGCGGACCCAAACAAAATTCTAACATTACCTGGCGAAAATTCTCAAGCATCTAGGGTTATTCGCTTTACAAATTTGGATCAAGTCATCTCACTTCAATCTACACTTACATCCTACGTCCAAGAAGCGATAGAAGTGGAAAAGTCAGGTAAGAAGGTGGAGTTGAGAGACAACACAAAGTTGGATTTACCTGAAGAATTGCTTGCTATCTTTGATGAAGATCCCGCCTTTGAAAATGCGTTCCGAGCGCTCACGCCCGGACGCCAGCGTGGCTATGTCATCTTTTTTTCGGGTGCAAAGCAATCAGCTACTAAGATATCAAGAATTGAAAAATCCATGGATCGAATTTTCAATGGCAAAGGAATGCAAGATTGATTTCGATAAAGTAATTTGATATTGATGGTTATGCTCTCAACTGCCATCTTCAACAATTAGATATGTTCCTCTTATTTTAGTATGACGTTTCTAACAAGAGAACTGAAATGACTTTGCGATTTAGGAAAAAAAAAAGACCCCTCTACGACTTTTCGTAGAAGGGGTCCCATCCCAAAAACAGTAAATTCTTTATACAGAAGTAATACTAGGTATTACTCTATGATAATCATTTTTCTAGTAGCTTTATAAGTACCTGCTTCAAGTGAATAATACATCACTCCAGCAGCACCTAGTTCAGATTTATTAATTTCTAGACTATTGTATCCTTTAGCAAAATCACCATTCAATACTTTAACTACTTTACCAGTTACGTCATACACTGTGATAGTGGCTGCTCCCGCTAGTGGAAGATCAAAACCGATAATAGTAGTAGCCCTGAATGGGTTAGGTGTATTTTGATACAACATAGCGACATTGTTCGTACGACCTTCTACATTGAAGTCAATCTTGATTACTGTGTTATCAGTTTCGTATGCTTCTGCCGGCGTGATAGAAGAATCTACCCAAAGTGCTTCTGCAATCGTTCCTGCTTTCTTAGCTTTCAATGTCAACTCAACAAGATTCTGTCCAGCAGCCAATTCTTGGTTGTCTGCTTTATTAAAGCTTGTAGCGATCATACCTTCTGATAATCTCGAGAACCCGAAGTTTGCGTCAGTCATGCCAGCGATACCGCCTGCAATATTTTCTAATGTGAATAACTCAGCATCAAAATTGATCGTAAATTGGAATCCTGATACTACAGCGTCACGAGTTACAACCATAGGAACGGTAACGATATCGCCCGCTGCAAATACCTTGTTTTCTGTAGAAAGTGCTAATGCTCTATTCGCTCTGTTTTCTAGTTCGCCATCTTGTGCGTTAGCTACTACATTACCATTGATATCTCCTACTTTGATTGCTGTGAAGTCAATGTTCATATCCTTACTGAATGTAGGTATGTAATTAACTTCAGGGAAAATCTCTTGGAAAGCATTTGCAGGATCTTGGAAGTTGTAAGTCTTATCCACAAATCTCCAAGACTCATTATTAGGGAATGTGTTCGTTACACCCAATACTACCTTTCTAAGTTCTATCAAGTCACTAGCTGTGATCTTAGCATCTTTGTTAATATCTGCTGCAATCAATTTGAATGGTGATTCGATTTTCTTTAATCCCAAGATGTGTCTCTGTATCAATACTAAGTCTAATGTTGAGATACCGTTGGCATGATCATCATTTTTCTTAGGAGTTACGACATATGTACCACCCGTATTCATCGATTCGAAAGCATAAATACCAGTGTTGTTCGTAACAACTTTCATTTCACTTCCTTGAAGGGCAACTTCTACGTTTTTAACAGCTTGATCTGCATCAGTCATCAATGTTCCTGCTATACGGTTGTTACCGCTTTTACATATATTATTGTTATCTTGGATATCGATGAATGTCTCGCAAAAATCTTGAACGATACGACCATCTGGCAATTCAACAGCAGCGTATAACCTTACTTCTTGCTCGCCAGTTTCTGCACATGTGAAAATCAATGAATCTGTGACAACTAACTTACCTGTAGTACTATTACGTGTCACTGGCTCGAAAGATAAGATAACTGGGTAACCACAAGGATGTGAACTACCTCTATCGAAATCTTTTGCCCAGATATCTATCATACCACCGTCTGTGATGCCATCGCCATTGTTATCTACTGGCATCAAGCTTGTAGACAAACCATTTAGGCAATAAGGAACTGGCGTCTTTTCGTTGACAATGCTAAATAATTGCTCACATTTAGTTATGTTACCACAATTATCTTCAAAAGCCCACACAATTTTGTGTGTACCTATCGGGTATGTATCTGAT
>JANMMV010000099.1:0-1801 GCA_031373565.1 Saprospiraceae bacterium | reverse complement strand
TGTCTCGTCCTAAAATAGCTATACAGGTTAAACTATTAATCCTATTAAAACTATACATGGTGCAAAATTAATCCTAAAACATATATCAATAAGCGCTACTGTTCCTGAACGCAAAGCGATGCAGCAGAACTGACCTTTTATCTTCAAGCAGTCACAGTTTATGTACTTTTTAGCTGCCCTGCATTCTAAAAGAATAAGCTAAGCTATGAAAAAGCATAACTGAACGATTTAGGCAAAGGCCTGTAATATTGATCAATACATCAAGTAGCAGGGGGCACAAAGGGTTGGGAAGCCTGTATGATATCGAAGTCGCAGAACTTGTGACGCTTTAGCGTTACTTCGACCATCGTGAAAAACCAAGTTGTTATGTGTTCGATTTTTTCTTTGCTATCAATACTATATGTTTTTCTATTTCGTTTTCTGATTTTTCATATTCGACTATCCATGTTATTGGTTCGTGAAATTCGCTTTCAATAAGTTTAGTCTTCAACTCTTCTACATCATGAAAATTAAAATAAACGCTGTCACCACTACTACCAGTGTGAAAACCAGATTTACTAGAGTCACCTGCAACAAAACTAATATAAATGAGACCGTTTTCATTTAATAGATTACTGCAGTCGGCAATGAATTTTTGGCTGTCTGACGGAGATAAATAAGGTAAACAAAAACCACAAATGATTCCGTCATATTTTGTTTTGATTATGCCAATGTGTCTACTGTCCATTATGGCGAAGTTTGCTGTCGGATTATTTTTTTTGGCAAGTTCTATCATATTTGGTGCGATGTCAATTCCAAAAATGTCAAAGTCTGGTCTTTTTGATAAAAGATACTGTGTAATGTTACCAGGTCCACAGCCAATTTCCAATATTTTTGCATTCTCCTTATGAATTGACCTGCAGACAAAATCATAAGTGTCATTATACAAGTCGATGTCCATAAACTTGTCTTGGTATAGTGACGCAACTTTGTTCCAAGTTTCAAATGTTACTGCGTATCTGTCCATAGTCGTGTCCTTTTATAATAGTCG
Source organism: Saprospiraceae bacterium (assembly GCA_031373565.1). Lineage (GTDB taxonomy): Bacteria > Bacteroidota > Bacteroidia > Chitinophagales > Saprospiraceae > OLB9. The sequence goes on along the minus strand of JANMMV010000099.1, from coordinate 771 downwards.
CTAACACAACGTAAAGTTAATGAATGCCCCTATGCCACACCCATTCAGTTGTAAACTGCCCTTTGGCTTGCTCAGCTTTTCATGCCTACGGAGCATAACGCGCCAACGAGTAACCTGTGCCGCCTTGTCGGTCAAGCGGTTGTCAGATTTAAGGGTATCGCTTTGGCTAAAGTTAGTAGTCATGATTGCTTCTACAATAAATTAGATCCAAATTTATACTTTTTTGATCATAAATAGGAAGATAATGTCTGAACCATGATTTATGCCGCTAAAGCTGCTCATGTTTGATTAATGCCGCTAAAGCCGCACATGTTTGGTTGATGCCGCTAAAGCTGCACATGTTTGATTTATTTGATTGGTGCGATGCTTGAAGTTTGTACTAGGTACTTTCATGGCACATGCTATGTTTTTGCTGGCGACATGGCTATATTTATATCTTTCTCTTTTCATATTGCTCACTATATAAATCATACTCATCAAAAAAATCAGCCGCAAATCACAGTTCAGATATGGAGTGGATGTGCACCAGATGGTCGCAGTCATGCTAAGCTTGATAAAAATTTACAACAGCGATCCACTATTTTGTAACTGTAAGATTCATCATCGTTCAGTTTTAATCATTGAGGAGCATTCGAATTACAAAACCTGTCCTGCTTTATCCCGTAGGATGACTGTCCAACGGGATGAAGCAAGATTCTTTACCACGTAGGATGTTTATCCACCGGAGAAAATGTACGTGATCGAAGTCGCAAAACTTGTGACGCCTTAGCG
>JANMMV010000064.1:0-4080 GCA_031373565.1 Saprospiraceae bacterium | reverse complement strand
ACTCGGTAGCATGAAAAAAAATAGGCTCATCCTTTTTGAAGAAAGAATACATCAAACAGTCCAAATGGTCGTCCGCAATATTCCGCTCATGAAGCGAAAAGACGACTAAACATGTCAAGAACTTCATCGCCTCTCGGTAGTACGACCACAATTATTGCCGTATTATTTGCTTTCGTAATGATCGGCGCAGCAGCTTGGTACTATCGGTATCCTATTATCAGCGCCATGTCCGGTGTCCAAAAAGATAAATCCAGCACCGTCGTTGAAAATAAACAAGATACAAATGAGCATGCTGGAGATTCTTCGGGATTACCAGTAACGGGAGATTTCCTACCGTCATCCAAAGGCGAAATCGTAAAGCATACATATTACACACTTTCCTACATCGAACGACACGAGCAAGCGGAATGGACGGCCTACAAAATGGATCGCAAAATGCTGAATATCCCCAATGTGGCGCGACATGATCATTTTGAAGCCGATTATGATGTCAAGACAAGATCAGCCTTCCGTAGGGATTACACTGGTTCAGGATATACGCGCGGCCACTTGGTGCCGGCAGGAGATATGGCTTTTGATATTGAAGCTATGCGAGAGTCCTTTTACATGTCAAATATGTCGCCACAACTTAGAGAGCATAATAATGGAGTTTGGAAAGAACTTGAAGAAAATATCCGGGATTGGACCTATAAAGCCAATGAACTCTACATCATCACTGGTCCAATACTAACTAATCCTATCAAAACCATTGGCAAGGAAAACAAGGTGACTGTACCGAGTGCGTTTTACAAGGTTCTTTATGATCCGCTTCATGATAAAGGTATCGGATTTATCATCCCTAATGCTCGTTCAGAAGAACGACTAGAAACGTACATGATGACGATCGATCAAGTCGAAATAGCAACAGGCATCGATTTCTTCTACCAGCTACTCAACAATAATGATGAAGAAAGAATGGAATCTCGCATAGATCCATCTCTGTGGAATGTCAGCGACAAGCGATATCAATTGCGTATCAATAAATGGAACTGGGAATAGGTTTGCAAATTTAATAAATTTTAATACTGTCCTATTTTTGGGGAAGCCTGCACTTTCTCAACCAATATACTAATTAAATTTGACCAGTCCAATTTTAACGTCCTTTGATCGAAATAAGTATCCATCACAACTGGCAAAAATAAAACTACCATTCTTTAACATACTTCCTGAAAATGGCAGTACATATTGCCCCTTTGTTTTGTCAAGGATGATATCGCTTATCTTACCATCACTACTAAATTTTCTTAATATAGGGACGGCATTTCCAAATGCCTTGAATTCACCAAAAGGAGCAATATTTACATTCTTTTCTACTTCATTATAAATAGCATACAAGTCATCTTTGTAAACAAAATTCATTTTAGGAATCAAAAATATTTCAGCATTTTTACGTATATCTTTTGGGCTTACACTTAAACTTTTTACAATACCGTTATCATCAAAAGTGAAAAAGTAATATTCTTTAAAATCAATATGTGTAAACACCATACCATGATGATTCATACTTGCATTGCCAGTATTCACTGAACTGAATACTTCTTTTTCGAAAACTACACTATGATTTCCATCCAAGTTCTTCCATCCATGCTGCATTTTCAAATTTAACCATCCGTTTTTTTCCTTATAGTATTTTCTTGTAATAAGAGGCTGTAGAATACTTTGGTTAATTGTGTGATTAGGAATCTCTATTTTAGATACTTTTGTATCTAATTTTACTAAAAATGGATTTATAAATAGATTTTTCTTTAAGTCTAAATTGAAGCCAGTAAGATATACTCCTTCCTTCGTTTCATAAATACCTAATAGATCAATATATTCTTTAGGCATCAATTGAATTCTATCAGATTTTGACGAATTTGAAACATGCAAAAAGAAATTAAAATCTTTGCTACTTAATTCATTTATCATTATTGTGTAAAGATCACCAGTATTGCTGACTCCCGTTTTAAGAAAGCTGTGCTCACTGGAATTACTGTTAAGATCTATTGTTGAATTCCACAGTACCACTCCTGACTGATCTAAGACGCAAGCTTGCATTTGACAATCCAGTTTTTTAGAATTCTTATCAAGCTTTACCACAACAGCAATTTTGGAAGAATCTCCCGAGGTTAAAACTTCAACCTCACTATCTTCATCCATTGTGAGCATTTGTTTCTGGTCAATGAGTGTCCCCTCATGATTATAGGTATATAACTTAATAAATTTTTCTTTTTTGCTTTTACTTAGTTCTAGGAGAAAAATTTTGCCGTTTGAAAAGAAGGTCTCTAGTACTTCTTGCTTTTCTGTTGTACCAGTCAGTTCAAAATTATTGATTTCTTTTAAATCTTTGTCATAAACCGCCATGCCTAATCGCTCAGTGCGCCAGACATCTAAAAACATTACCTTACTTACCCTAAAAGTTTGAAAGTAATAGTTACCATCAAGCTCAAATGCATACTTAAGAGGAAGAGTAGAATATTTGGGATTTGTTACATCAACAATTTTTATGACTTTTTGACTGTATGAATAAAATACAGAAAATGATAACAAAAACAAAAGACAATATTTCATGATTCGTTATTTTTTAAGGTTTAAGAACACTTGCATTCAGCAGTAGGATATCTCTTTTTTCTTAATGATCAACATAAGAATTATTCACTACTTTGCAAAGATAAACAACTAACCCAAAATTCTCCTAACTTCTATCGCTTTACTTCGTGCAAGGACAGATCAAAGTCTTCCACCACCCCGACGATCGATAACGTCGAACTCAAACTACGCAGCGGCGCGTTTATTAAAAATTTCAAGCAACCACTCGACAAATACTATTACATCTGAAATTTTGGTAGAAAAAAAAGACTTGCCATAAAGTCATTTCCTTCTGAGTCTTCGTGGTCTTCCAAAATTTCATCATGGGATATACCACAAGCCAATATTACAAGAATAGCATATACTGTATAGCGATGAACACGAATAGTAGGTTTACCTTGACAAATATTAGTATCAATTATGATTCTATCTGACGTGCTGAGCTATTATACTGCAAAAGCCTATTTGGGTTGGGGTTGTTGATAAGATTTCCATTGATTAAATTGACTAATGACTTAAATGTTTCGGGCATTTTTGCTGGACTAAGATGCATTGCAGTATACTCTCCCTTAACAAAATCAACATTGGTATAGCTATGCAGGTCTATTTTAGTTTTGCCGGGATTGCCTTCAGATCGTACATAGTCGTGTATCGACCAGCTTATTAAAGTTAACATCTGGTCACAAGCTCTTGACTCCCACAATGATCGCAATCTCTCCAATAGAAATCAGGTGATGAGCCAAACAATCAATAGTATAGGTTGGTAGATATGTTTTAGCTTTGTCAAATGCAAAATTCAGGACAACTACGGGTTAGACACGGGTTGCATCCGGGTTACATACGGGGGAGCTACGGGGGAAGGTCGGGACAACGTCGAGACAACCTGGAGACAACAACATTATCTATGGGACAGTGTCATGATTTGCGACATCCTGAAATAGCTATCCATTTTAAGCAATTAATCCCAAAACAACTGAATATTTTGCAAAATTACGCCAAAAATAATTAAGCAACTGATTTATTTTATTTTTGCTAGATTTGTTTGTTTGCGACAGGGAATTCAACTTCATACATAGGACTATTTTTTTGACGACGATACAATCGCGTGTTCGCTTCAAAAGCAAAATGATCTTTCGCATAGCTTTGTAGGAATTCTTTAGCTTTCTCGTCTATGGCCTTCAGATGGTACAGCGTTAGTATATTCAAGAGTCAGCAAATAATTCACTAATATATTGATTTTCAATGTAATGTACGATCATTTTTTTATTTTTTTTAAAAAGCTGAACACATTCGATCTGATAATGCAATCGTTAATAAATCTACATTTTTATTATCCAAAGATAAAGTGTTATTGAAAATTCAACTCTAAAAGTAAAAATAAATTCTAATCAATACATTTACTCATATTTGCAAAAATTTTGTCTATCATGATTACTCCTTCACTTCAACATCATTAGAGATAATCAACGTTCC
>JANMMV010000024.1:0-8346 GCA_031373565.1 Saprospiraceae bacterium | reverse complement strand
TAAAGAGTCTAAAGCTACTTTCGTATTTGGACAGATGAATGAGCCGCCAGGAGCGAGAGCAAGGGTAGCACTTTCAGGTCTTACATTAGCAGAATATTATAGAGATGGAGATCTTTCTGACCCTAATGGCGGTAAGGATATCCTATTCTTTATTGATAATATCTTCCGTTTTACACAAGCGGGTTCAGAGGTATCAGCCCTTCTAGGTCGTATGCCATCAGCGGTAGGTTACCAACCGACATTGGCATCTGAAATGGGTCTGATGCAAGAGCGTATCACATCAACTAAGCGTGGATCGATCACTTCAGTACAAGCGGTTTACGTTCCTGCGGATGACTTAACAGATCCAGCACCAGCAACAACTTTTGCTCACTTGGATGCAACTACAGTATTGAGTAGAAAGATTGCTTCTCTAGGTATCTATCCTGCGGTAGATCCATTGGATTCGACATCAAGAATCCTAGATCCATTGATCATCGGTGAAGAGCATTACAACACAGCTCAAAAGGTAAAAATGATCCTGCAGAGATACAATGAATTGCAAGATATCATCGCTATCTTAGGTATGGAAGAATTATCTGACGAAGACAAAATGGTCGTTTTCCGTGCACGTAAAGTACAACGTTTCTTGTCACAGCCGTTCCACGTAGCTGAGCAATTTACAGGTATCCCAGGTGTACTAGTTCCGATCGAAGAGACCATCAAAGGATTCAACATGATCATGGATGGCGAGCTAGACAGATATCCTGAGGCTGCCTTCAACTTAAAAGGTTCTATCGAAGATGTAATTACAGCAGGAGAGAAAATGTTGGCTGAAGCTGCAGCAAATGCGTAATTGTTAACATCACAAAAATAAACAGATGAAACTAGTAATGTTAACACCTGAAAAAGAGATCTTCTCAGGACAAATCAACTCCGTCAAAGTACCAGGTACAGATGGTGGATTTGAGATACTAAAAAATCACGCTCCGATCGTAGCTGCACTTGGCAAAGGTGAGGTTCGTGTCCTAGATGACAAAGGTGCCAAATTGGTCTTTAAGATTCAGAAAGGCTTTATTGAAGTGATCAAAAACGAAGTATCCCTCCTAGTCACAGGCGTGACACAGGAATAAAGAGCACTCTTCGTACATAAAATAGGAAGCCCCGCATAGATGATGTCTGTGTGGGGCTTTTTTTTGGTTTTGGTGGAAGTTTGCATTTAGTAAATTTGAGCCCACAGTGTATCCGCTATTTTGTGTTTAGCGCTGGGAATCAAGAGAGACCCTTTTCTTTATTCTGTCTTCAAATTGGATAAGGTTTTGGTTTTGAATTTGATCCCAATTGAATCTTCCTGTATTCCATTTCTTCTGAATTTGCACGGAAGCTACGTAAACCGATTTAGCTGCCAACTTTTCATAGCCTATGCTGTCTATAGCTTGCATATTTATGAGAAAAGTACTTTTACCCGCAAAAGGTACAAGCTCTATCCTACAATGTCTTGGCGAAGATAGTTAATGTAATATATAATGCCGCCACAACAATTATCTTTGAATTTCATACATTTGTCACTTTGATTTTTCATTTTTATTAATTAATCATTTAATAAATTTTATGCTTTCTAAATTCTCCTATTTCCTGATTTTTGTAATCCTTCTTTTCGGGAGTCTTCATAGCTATACTCAAAAAACAGTTTATATTCCGACGTTCATCACCAATACTGGCATGGATCTCAATGACAATAATAGCCAATGGTCTTATACCAGAAGTCTAGAAACTGAAAATATGGTCATATTTTGGGAACCTGGCTTTGGCCTTGATCCTTCTACAGCACCAAATCCTTATAAAATTGACATGGATGCTTTGATAGAAGTTTCTGAAAAATCGTTTTCTATGTTTGTGGATTCTCTAAAATTTGCCATCAAAGGTTCGTCTGTCACCGACCGATACAAACTAATGGTATTTTTGCTATACACGACAGATTGGGCAGCTTATGGATCAGGCCAGGATGATTTGGTTGGTTCTTTATTTGTGAATCCAGCTGCAGCCAATATCAAACATGTGGTAGCACATGAGATAGGACACTGTTTCCAATATATAACAGGTTGTGACACAGAAGGTGGTTTCAGGTATGGATTCGGCGAAAATGGTGCAGGTGGCAATGGATTTTGGGAGCAATGTGCACAATGGAAAGCTTATAAAGTATATCCAGAATTACAGTTTAGCGATGGAGATTTTAATGAGTATATCAAAAACAATCACCTACATATCATCCATGAAAATCCTCGATATGCCAACTATTTTTTACCTGATTATTGGACATACAAACGTGGCAATGACTTCATGGGTAGATTGTGGCGTGATGCCCGATATCCTGAAGACCCTATAGAAGCATATCAAAGACTTAATGCCATAGACCAGGCATATTTTAATGATGAGATGTACGATCATGCTGCGAGATTGACGACTTGGGATTTGCCGGCTTTGGTCGAATATGGTAAAAACTTTATAAATAAGAGAGCCCAGGTAAAAATGAATCTTGCTGCAAATGATTATTGGCAAATAGATCCAACTATATGCATAGAAAATTATGGTTATAATAGCATTAAACTTGTTGTTCCAACATCCGAAACTGAGGTAAAAGTCCGCTTCAAAGGCTTAGCAGGAGAAAATGGTTTTCGAGCCAAAAATATTGATCAGGCAGGATGGAAATTTGGTTTTGTAGCCTTACTCAATGATGGGACTAGGGTATATAGTGATATCGGAAATGCTAAATATACAAACAGTGGTAATCCAGAATCCGAATTGAATTTTACTTGTCCTACTAACTGTAGCCATTTATGGTTTGTAGTATCAGGAGCACCACAATCACATTGGAGACATGAGTGGGATGATAATAACGCCAACGATGAACAATGGCCATATCAGGTCAAATTTGAAAACACCAATTTATTTGGCAAATCACCTGGACCAATAAAAAACTTAGAACTAAGCCATGATGTCATCATGGAGCCTAAATCTAGTTATGATCCTGAGACCATATCATTAAACATTGCCCTGATCGAAGAAGCATTTGCCTTACCTGCATCAGAAATAGGTCAATATCTTGGCAATGAATTAAAATACTATGCCATCAATCCTGATAATACTTTGGATAGCAATTCGACGGCATTCTTTCCTGGACATTGGTTTGATGGTGAAGGTAAAGTTACCAATTGGGGCAATAATTCTTTCCTATATTCAGAGCTCAACATCAATGATCTCAATGTCAAAATAGGTCAATATCCTGATCAATGTAAAAACGGGGATGCGTTCACCATTCGTCAAGCCCTTGTATACAAAAGAAGCGAATTAGATATGGCAAGAGTGACCATGACCTTTCGAGTGATTATCAAAGATGAAACATCATCCAACCAGGATGTTTTATCAACAATAAAGCTGAATGTCCACCCTAATCCAACAGCTAATATCATTTCCTGGAATGTAGAAGATCATTACATTCTATGTGATATTAATGGCGTACAATTGATGAAAGGTCATGGAAGCACTTTGGATTTATCAGATTATGCGGCTGGATTGTATATATTGAAAGTAAGAAATGAAGTGTTGAAAGTCGTAAGGGAGTAGATAATTTTTAATTGAATGCTACGAATTGTTTTACAAATTTAATAAATTTTACAACTGTCCTATTTTTGGGGAAGGCTACATGAGCTTAAGCAAAGATAAATTTACTGTGTTGAAAGTGGAAAATACTTCTAGACATCTATATTACCGACAATAGAAGTAGTTTTTATGTACCTTTCGGTGATTGAATTTCTGATCAGTCACTATCAGTAAAACCTAAGTGCGATTAAAAAACCAACCTCATGACACTAAACACCCTCTTACTATCCTTTATTTTGACTTTGATTACATCTTGTCATGGACAAAATGTATCCAATGTTGATAAGAAAACTGTCAATTCTAATGATAAAGTGGGATCGGTAGTTAAGGCACTTCCTGCCAATATCTGGTATATTTACCAAGACAAAAAAGATAACTATTGGTACGGAAGTGATGGCAATGGCGTTTTTAGATATGATGGGAAAACGATCCAAAATTTTACGACAAAGGACGGTCTGAGTAGCGATAGCATCAGACAAATCAAGGAAGATAAGTCCGGTAACATGTATTTTACAACGATAAGTGGCATCAACAAATATGATGGGACCAGCATTACCACTTTACAGCCGATCGAGAGTACGGAATGGAAGATGGAAGATGATGATCTATGGTTTCATATGCTGGGCAAAAAATACGAGAATGGCCCCTATCGCTTTGATGGAAAGAATTTATACCATTTAGCATTTCCTAAACACTATCTCCACGATGAGATGCATAAAAGGGGAATCAATACGTTCTTTAGTCCTTACGAAGTATATAGCATCTACAAAGACCGTAAAGGGGCCATGTGGTTTGGCACTTCTGTTTTTGGTGCGTGTCGTTTTGATGGAAAGTCTATCAAATGGATGTATGAAGAGGATTTGACGATAGTCCCAAATGGTGGCAGTTTCGGTATTCGCTCGATATATGAGGACAAGGAAGGCAGTTTTTGGCTCTGTAATACTTGGCATAGATTCCTTATGGACGGAGATGCAACCGCTAAAAGTAACCGACTTCAATACACAAAAACAAAAGGAATTGGTGATGCAAGTATCTTCGGTGGAGAAGAGTACATCTACTATTCACACATCTTGGAAGACAATCAGGGTAATATATGGTTGACTACATATAGCAAAGGAGTTTACAAATATGATGGAAAGACAATAACAAATTATCCCGTAAAAAATGGCGCTGAAATTATACATCTCGTCTCTATGTACAAAGATAACCAAGGTGTCTTATGGTTAGGCACACCCGAGAACGGAGTATATAAATTTAACGGAAAAACATTTGAACGATTTAGACCTTAAAAATGCAGTAAATACATGTCAGATTTATACACCCACGATCAGGAATATGATCAAGTAAATTTCCACATCGAAAAGCTACCGATCGGTGAGTATGAAAGTTGTGTTTTTAACCATTGTGTATTTGCTGACGTAGACCTTTCGGGCTATAAATTTGTGGATTGTGCGTTCAAATTTTGTAATCTAAGCAATGCAAAATTGAATAATACCGCCTTTCGGGATGTCCAATTTAAAGACTGTAAAATGTTAGGGTTACGATTTGATACATGCAATCAATTTGGATTATCATTTTCATTTACAACTTGTGTACTTGATCATACTTCATTTTATAAGACGAAGATAAAAAAGACATCATTTGTCCATTGCCAATTGATAGAAGTAGATTTTGAAGAATGCGATCTAACCAGTGCCACCTTTGACGATTGTAACCTAAGTGGTGCAAGTTTTGAGAACACTATCCTTGAAAAGGTAGATTTTCGGACAGCCGTTAATTACAAGATAGATCCTACCAAAAACCGCATCACTAAAGCTAAATTTTCGCTTTCGGGCCTTACTGGCCTACTTTCAATCTATAATATTGTTATAGAGTAACTAGACGTGGCAAATAAAACCAATAAAGGCAAGAAATAATGACAAACCCAACCCAAATATGGGCTATTAAAGATCAAATTGCAAGAACCAGTTTGGATCTATTTTGATGAGCTCCTACTTGTCATCACCTTTTACCGATAATGGTCTAGGATATATATTATTGCTACGATCGACATCCACTAGTCTTCCAGATATATCAATAGTGATCAACTTGATGTCACTAATTTTAACATCAGGCGTGAATGTATATGTGGGATTTGTCCATGTCCAGTCATCCAAGGTTTTGAACCCATCAAAAAATACATCGCCCTTCTTTTCGCCACGCATTAGATCTACCGGCACATAATATTTATAAATCTTGTCTTTAGTATCCGTGATTGTAATGTCTAGTGGCATAAACATCTCACCGATACGACGTAGCACGATCAGGTTACCATTATATTGATCTATGCTGTAATCAACGGTCTTGGTTGTATTGACATAATATTCTTTAAACCAATCCAACTCTAGGCCTGATGCTTTCTCGGCTACACGTATAAAATCATTGCTATTCGGATGTTTGAATTTCCAAGTATTGTAGTATTGTAGCATGGTCTTGTCAAAAGCGTCGACCCCTATAATATATCTCAATTGCTCAAGAAAAACTTCTCCTTTGGTATAGGAACCTACACCGTAAGCGGTATTGGACACATAATGATCTGCATGGGTTATCAATGGCTCCTCAAGCCCGCCACTGATAAAATTGATCAAGCCTTTAACCGACTCCAAGTGCGGATTGGCTTTGACTTCTCCTGGTATTAATTTTAGGGATCTAAGGTGATTCATTACTTCGGCACCTGCATAGGAAGTGAAACCTTCGTCCATCCACGGGTAGAGTGATTCGTTTGTAGCTAAAATCATCTGGTACCATGTGTGCATCCATTCGTGAATGGCCACACCTAGTAGGCTATTGAAACTACGCTCACCGGTGATAAGCGTAGCCATAGGATACTCCATACCGCCGTCGCCACCTTGTATAAATGAATATGTTGGATATGGATATTTGCCATATCGTTTCTCAATATACTTCAGCGCTTCATCCACGATCACTGGTAATTTTTGCCAGTTTTCAGTCGTCTTCTCTCCCGGTTGATAGAAAAATCTAATCGTTGTACCATTGTATGCTTTGTGCACGATCTGGGTATAATCGGGATCAGCAGCCCAAACAAAATCATGCACGTTGTTGGCTTTAAATGACCAAGTGTGTTTTTTGGGTCTGTCTTTGATTTCAGTTGAGCCATAACCATATCCTATCTCTGCAGCATTTTGAAGCACACCCGTGGCTGCAATCACATAGTTGCTTGGCATGGTGATATTGACATCATAATCTCCCCAAATACCGTAGAACTCCCTTGCTACGTAAGGAGTTGCATGCCATCCTTGATAATCATAGTTGCACATCTTGGGATACCATTGCGCCATACTATACTCGATCCCTTCTTTGTTAAATCGGCCCGAACGACGTACCTGGAGAGGAACTTGCGCTTCCCATCTCATCTCAAAAGACACTGTTGCACCTGGCAATATCGGCGTAGTTAAAGTTACTTCTAGAATCGTGCCTTCTACGTGATAGGTAAGATCCTGATCGTTCATCTTGAGTGATTGGACTTTGATCCATCCTTGTTCACCTTTATTCAATTTTGCGATGCGGTCACTTACGCGTGGATCAGGATCTTTGATCAATCTCGACTTCACATCCATCGCACTACCCGGTTGAAAGGCATTGAAATATAGATGGTAGAATACTTTGTTGAGCGTATCGGGGCTATTATTGGTGTAAGAAAGCACTTGATAACCGTCGTACTGGTGTTTTTTGATTTGAAAATCTATGTCCATCTTATATTTGACAGCCTGTTGCCATCTATCCGCCTGCGCACTGGAAGAAGAAAAAGTTACAAAAATGGAAACGATTGCGAGGAAAGTTCTAAAAAGAAAAGTGTTCATGTAGCGTGATTGTTTGCTTAGTGTATGCTATCAAACGGCAAATATAGTATATTGGTTTCATCTGGCATATGTAAATGAAAATGTGTGAGTACAAAACAACTGAATGCTACACTGCTCATTTCTTAAAGATGACTTTTTAGCTCTAATCAATTTTACGTTTTCGCCTATGTTTCACTGGCACGCGATAGAGATAGAAGGCGGCATGCAATAAGCCGGATAGCTCGGTGACCAGCCATAGTAAAACGACGGCTGGGCAATCGCCCAAAATATCTTTATGCTTCTAATCAGCTGCTTCCATAATGTGAGATTCTACATAAATTGGCTACGGTGTAACACCGTTTTCAAACAAGCGATCGAAACTATTCCAGCCATATTTTCTACTTGCGATATAGGAGAATATCAAGGCTGCTACGACAAACCCTATGACCAACAAAGGTGCCTTGAGATCACTGACTCTAAAGATAGAATCTGTCTGAATGACGCTCCCATCGTAGGTAAGGAGGGTCGCGCCCACAAAATTGATCGCCCAATGGACACCCATCGAGAGTTCTAAACCATCATCCATGATCGTAATATACGCTAGAAACGTGGCTGCAAAAACATAATATAGGCCCATGGTGACATACCCATATTTAGCGATTTCGGGATTTGCACCATGTAGTGCAGCAAAAATCAAACTAGATATCAACATCGCCACCCAAGGCTTGCGGGTATGAAAATATACGCCTTGCAATATGTAGCCGCGGATGAAAATCTCTTCCCAGCTTGTCTGAATAGGAAGTAGTGTCAACGAGATCAATACTAGTACAAACCACCTTACCGGATCAAAACTGATCGTATATTGCCC
>JANMMV010000013.1:0-2614 GCA_031373565.1 Saprospiraceae bacterium | reverse complement strand
CCAGTTCAATCTCCAGTGTAATGCCAATTTTAGACATACGCTTTAGGTAATTGCTACAGATTTCAATATTCTCATGAAGTGGCTCTTCAGATAAATCTATCATATGACTGCTGAAAAGCGCATGACCGTTGGCTGCAAAATACTTTTCGTTTGCATCCATCATCCCATCCATCCAAGGGAGTAGATTATGGGCACAGTGATCGGTATGAATAATCACGGGTATACCGTATGCCTCTGCAATCGTATTAATATGCATAGCGCCAGATATACTACCAAGTACAGCCGCCTTCTGTCCATCATTACTCAACCCTTTACCAGCATAGAAAGCACCACCACCGTTACTAAATTGAATAATAATCGGTGAATTCACTTCTCTTGCGGTCTCTAAGGCCGCATTGATCGTCGACGTACTAATGACATTGACAGCTGGGATAGCAAAGTCTTTCTCATTTGCGTAATTGAGTAGTTCAGTAACTTCGTCGCCGTGTAAGACGCCCGCTTTAAATTTAGCCATTTTGATTGGTTTTAAAATTATGTTTTATTTTCTTATTAAATAATGCCTTTGTCTGATAAATATCTTTCTGCGTCCAACGCTGCCATACATCCTGTCCCAGCAGCGGTAACTGCCTGACGGTAGACATGGTCTTGAGCGTCACCACAGGCAAAAACGCCTTCTATGTTTGTATAGCTACGCCCTGGCTTCGTTTTGATATATCCTGCTTCGTCCATGGAGATAGTACTCCTAAACAAATCAGTATTTGGCTTGTGACCGATCGCCACAAAAAATCCACCTACGGGAATTTCAAAAACTTCACCCGTCTTTACATTTTTAAATCTTGCGCCTTCAACGCCTTCTTCACCAAGAATCTCTTCTGTTTCCGTATTCCAATATACTTGGATATTTTCTGTTTTAAAAACACGTTCTTGCATGATTTTAGACGCTCGCATCTCATCTCTTCTGACGATAAGGTGCACTTTCTTACACATTTTTGCGAGATAAGTTGCTTCTTCAGCAGCAGTATCGCCAGCTCCTACGATAGCCACTTCTTGCCCTCTAAAGAAAAATCCATCACAGACAGCACAAGCAGATACACCCTTGCTCATCAATTTTTGTTCAGATGGAAGTCCAAGCCATTTCGCGCTAGCACCGGTTGCAATGATAACGGAATCCGCATGTATCTCGTGTCCTGTCTCGGACCAAATTTTATGTCCCTCGCCAGAGAAATCAACTCTATCGATCATTTCATACCTTACATCAGTGCCAAATCGTATTGCTTGAGCTTTGAAATCTTCCATCATCTGAGGCCCCATCACTCCTTCAGGATAACCAGGGTAATTCTCGACATCATTTGTAATAGTCAACTGTCCACCGGGCTCTTTACCTGTATAAAGAATTGGAGCCAAGTTAGCTCTAGCAGCATAAATAGCCGCAGTATATCCCGCGGGGCCTGAGCCTATGATAAGGCACTTGATTTTTTCTATAGACATAAAAAAATTGCGTTATTAAATTAAAGTTTGCAAAAATAAAGTATTTTATGAATAGAACCTATTTCTTTTCAGTTGTGTTTGTTAAACACTTACTTTTATGTACGATTTAACAGTTCTCGATGAAAATTAGTAAGATCATGTAAACCGTGTCGAAACAAACATGTATGCTAATCTTTTACTAATTTTGGGCGATGGAAAATGTAATCAATAATGACGTTAGAAGAATTTTTACTAATCACTAATAATTGGTAACTCACTTGAAAAATAGTTTCTTTATCTTTTCTTTCATTTTTATGAGTATCGTGAGTTTATCACTGACTACTGATCCGTTGACCAAAGTAAGTCTTGGTAGCAAACTTTTTTTCGACCCTATTCTATCAGCAGATAGCACGATCGCTTGCGCCTCATGTCACATTCCTACTTTGGCTTTTGCAGATAGTTTATCGCTAAGTAAAGGAATTAACGGATATGTTGGAAATCGAAATGCACCTAGCATTATGAACATGGCCTATAGGGAAGTATTCTTTTATGATGGCAGGGCAGCAACCTTGCGAGAGCAAGTACACTTCCCGATAGAAGATCCTCTAGAAATGGCTGCAAACATGAGTAAAATTGTAGACAAAATAGCGCAAAATACTACTTACAACGCTATGTTCCTTGAAGTTTATAAAGAAGTACCCTCTCTTGAAAATATCACCGATGCTATTGCTTCTTTTGAAGAATCGTTAGAAACAGCTGATACTGAATTTGATGCTTGGATGAGTGACAAACCTAATAAAATGAGTGACGAGGCGATTCGAGGAAGAGCGTTTTTTATGAGTGACAGAGCAAAGTGTTTTGATTGCCACTTTAGTCCAGATTTCACGGGTGATGAATTCAAAAACATAGGACTTTACGATGAAGTGAACTATAAAGACAAAGGCCGGTACGAAATAACGAAAAACAAAACTGACCTTGGCAAATTTAAAGTCCCTGGACTTCGAAATGTAGCTGTCACAGCGCCATACATGCATGATGGAAGTTTCAAAACATTGGATCAAGTGATTGATTATTACAGTAATCCCAAAGATTTTATTTCTAATCCGATCAATATAGATACCACTCTTTTAAAACCGATACATTTTAC
>JANMMV010000830.1:0-4006 GCA_031373565.1 Saprospiraceae bacterium | reverse complement strand
GAATAAAAGAGCGCCGAATTCTGCGGACACCTGGCAAAGCCACATCCGATTTAGGCGTTGAGGTAGTCAAGCAAATCTTAGAAAAAACTGGTACCCAAGCTGATGAGATCGAGTTGCTTATTTGTGCAACTGTGACGGGTGATATGGTATTTCCTGATACTGCAAATACAATTCTTGATAAAGTAGGAGCAAAAAATGCTTTTGGATATGATATCAATGCTGCTTGTTCTGGTTTTCTATTTGCACTAACAACGGGAGCTAAATTTATTGAATCTGGTACCTACAAAAAAGTCATAGTTATAGGCGCGGATATGATGTCGTCAATAATTGATTACTCTGATAGGAGTACTTGTATCATTTTTGGAGATGGCGCGGGTGGTGTCTTGTTAGAGCCTACAGAAGATGGAACTGGCGTTATCGACTCTCTATTAAAAAGTGATGGATCTGGTCGAGAATTTCTTCATATAAAAGCTGGCGGATCCTTAAAACCAGCTAGTATGGAGACCGTGATGGCTAGGGAACATTTTGCTTTTCAGGATGGTAAGCCCGTCTTTAAAGCAGCTGTCACAGGTATGGTTTCTACATGCAAAGATCTGCTGGAGCGAAATCATATGTCAATCAATGACGTAGCGTGGATAGTACCTCATCAAGCAAATATGCGAATCATTAACTCTGTGTCGGAGATGCTTGACTTCCCCAAAGAACGCGTCATGGTCAATATTCATAAATACGGCAACACGACGGCAGCTACACTTCCACTCTGTTTATGGGAATATGAATCCCAACTCAAACCCGGTGATAATATCATTTTGACAGCGTTCGGTGGTGGATTTACCTGGGGTAGCACTTATGTCAAATGGCATTACTAAACTTTGTCTAAAAGTAGTACTCTCTACCTTTTGATTTTGAAAGTCAGGCACCAAAATACTTTTAGAGGTAAAAGCTTCAATTAACCATGCCGTGATGCCTGCGCGGCTCTGATAAATCCCAACGCGCTGACATAAGGCTCTGTGTAACGGCATAAATATCATTGTCAAAAACGCAGAACCCATACATTATTAATCCTGAGATGCTCCTTTTTGGGCAATTCGGTTTATCTTTGCGCAAATTTTTTCAAAAAACACATATATACAATCAAGATGGCAAGTACCTCAGATATTAAAAATGGCTTGTGTATGACACACAATGGAGATATCTTTACAGTAGTAGAATTTATGCATGTTAAACCTGGTAAAGGAAACGCTTTTGTTCGCACGAAACTAAAAAGTATGACGAGCGGCAAGGTGGTTGAACATACTTTTCCATCAGGTCACAAGATAGATGATGTAAGAATTGAGCGTCGCAAGATGCAATTCTTATACATGGATGAGTCAGGCTATAATTTTATGGATAATGAGTCTTATGATCAGATAGCCTTAGATGCCAAAATGCTAGATCGTCCTGATTTGATGAAAGAGGGAAGTGATATAGAAATACTTTTTCATGCTGAAAAAAATACCCCATTGACAGCAGAAATGCCAGCATCTATCGTCTTAGAGGTAACCTATACAGAACCGGGTGTACGTGGCGATACTGCTACAAACGTTACTAAACCGGCTACTGTTGAAACTGGGGCCGAAATCAAAGTGCCTATATTCATCAATCAAGGTGACAAAATAAAGATCGACACCAAGACAGGCTCATACTTAGAAAGAGTAAAAGCATAGTCAAGTATTTAAGTGTGCTTGCCACTTGAATTCAGTTTAGTGTGGGTTTCGATTTGATAACTGACGGGTGTAGTAATCTTAATTTAAAGACATGAAAATAGCTGGATTCACTTTTATTCGAAATGCTGTAAAGTACGATTATCCGATTGTTGAATCGATCACTTCGATTCTGCCCATCTGTGACGAGTTTGTCGTGGCTTTAGGTAATAGTGATGACGCCACTGAGTCGCTGTTAAAAAGTATATCATCTACTAAGATTCGCATAATTCACACCGAATGGGATGATAGTTTGCGAGAAGGTGGTCGTGTATTAGCAGTAGAGACTGATAAAGCTTTTGACGCCATTGGTAATGATGCAGATTGGTGTTTTTACATTCAAGGGGATGAAGTTGTTCACGAAATGTATCTAGAAACCATCAAATCTGCCATGATAAAATATAAAGATGACATATCGGTAGACGGCTTATTGCTGAACTATTTACATTTTTATGGAAGCTATGATTATGTTGGTGATACAAGACGCTGGTATAGAAGAGAAATACGCGTCATAAAAAACGACAAGTCGATTCGTTCATTCAGAGATGCGCAAGGATTTCGCAAAGGCAAATCAAAATTAAAAGTCAAACACATTGATGCGTACGTGTACCACTATGGGTGGGTTCGGGAACCGCAAAAACAACAAAACAAGGTAGTCGATTTTCAAAAATTGTGGCACGATGACAAGTTCATCAATGACAAATTTCCTGAAAAAGACCAGTTTATCTATGAACTTGAAGTTGATTCTTTAAAGGTTTTTGAAGGAAGCCATCCGAAAGTTATGCTGGCCAGAATATGCAATCAATCTTGGAGTTTTAATTACCATATCGATACTAAAAACGTATCACTGCGTGTTCGTTTCTTGAGATGGATTGAAGATATGACTGGAATTAGGATAGGAGAATATAAGAATTATACAATCGTTTGAGCTATTTGGGATCGTCTTTTACTGATTTTCATTTTTTTTACTTTTATGATTAATGCTATAATATTTCATTATATTTGCCAAAATTTTATCGAATTTAATCTGAGAGTCATCACCGTAGGTTAGGTAAAATGGCACCAAAATATTTTTAAATTAACCCTTACAACAGTTGCAATATGAACTTCGAAGAAATACAAGAACTTATCAAATTGGTGAAAAGATCAGAATTAACAGATTTTAAATTAAAAGACAAAGACTTTGAAATTCACATAAGTACAAAGAAATTCTTTAAAGGACAGCAGCAAACGATCGTCACTACAACAGCTACCCCGGCAGTTGCTGCAGTGGCAGCACCTGTAGTAGCCGCTCCAGTAGCATCGACGTCGGCTCAAACCGTAGTTGAAGTGGCCGTACCAGCCAGCAAGAATACTATTGAAATAAAATCTCCTATCGTAGGTACATTTTATAGGTCTGCAGGTCCTGACAAGCCAGCATTTGCTAAAATCGGCGATACTATAAAAGTTGGTGATGTCGTATGCATAATTGAAGCGATGAAATTATTTAATGAAATCGAAAGCGAGGTTGCTGGTACGATAGTAAAAATACTAGTAGAAGATGCTTCTCCAGTCGAATATGATCAACCGCTATACTTAGTCGAAGTTTAATTTAAACTACTATATAACAAGCTATTTTTGAGTGTTATATGTTTATTCCGAAACCATAAAGTCTGAAATTTATGTTCAATAAGATATTGATAGCTAATCGTGGAGAAATAGCCCTTAGGGTGATACGTACCTGCAAAGAAATGGGCATCAAGACAGTAGCGATCTACTCTAAACCAGATGCAGAGAGTCTCCATGTGCGCTTCGCTGATGAAGCGGTATGTATAGGTCCTGCGTCATCATCCGAGTCATATCTCAATATACCGCGTATCATGGCGGCAATTGAAATAACTAATTCAGATGCAGTCCACCCCGGCTATGGATTTTTATCTGAAAATGCTAAGTTTGCTGAAATCTGTACACAATCAGGCGTTAAATTTATTGGCCCGTCCTCAGAAATGATCAACAAAATGGGTGACAAAGTCACTGCAAAAGAAACAATGATCAAGGCTGGGGTACCTGTTGTTCCCGGATCACCTGGTCTGATCAAAGATGTGGCTCATGGGCTGAAGGTGTCTAAGCAGATAGGCTATCCGGTCATGCTCAAGGCTACCGCTGGTGGTGGAGGCAAAGGTATGCGCATCATATGGAACGACGAAGAATTTGAAGAATTGTGGGATAGTGCCCGCAAAGAAGCAAAAGCATCGTTTTCAAATGATGGAATGTATATTGAGAAA
>JANMMV010000810.1:0-3600 GCA_031373565.1 Saprospiraceae bacterium | reverse complement strand
CAAAGATTGTTGGAGAAAAAGTACCAAAGTTGTAAATTTCAAAAACCCATTTCACCGATGCAAAATGATTTTAGGTCAGTTTACGCAACCTTACTAATTGATTGGCTTGGCGCAACAGAGACCGATGTCAAAAACGTCTTGTACAAAGATTTCCAAAAGATACCGTTTGTAAAAGGATGTGCACTTCCTAGTGGAACCGAAGATGGATCAAATCTCAATATTCAACTTAGCCCAAATCCAACCGTAGCAAATGCGATACTTACTTTTGATCATCCTGGTGGCATGTTGCATATCAGTGTTTTGGATGCACTAGGATCATTAGTGATCTTACAAACCAGCAAGTCCGTATCAAGGGGTACACAAAATGTAAACATTGATATGAGCGATTTGCCTTCAGGAACTTATTTCGTCAGAGTTGCCAGTATGAACAAAATCAAAACTTCTAGGTTGGTTAAGATATAACTAATCAATAAGTCGATGTACAACGATCTAACGCCCGAAGAGCAATACGTAATTCTTAAAAAAGGAACTGAAAGACCTTTTACTAACGAGTATAATAAGCATAAAGCTGAAGGCACATTCATATGCAGACAGTGCAACGCACCACTTTATACTTCTGATGAAAAATTTGACTCAGGATGTGGGTGGCCATCTTTCGATGATAATATTAATGACGCTGTCAAAAGAGTCCCTGATGCCGATGGGAGAAGGGTAGAAATCATATGTGCCAATTGCGAGGGACATCTTGGTCATGTTTTTACCGGTGAACGCTTTACCGCGAAAGATACTAGACATTGTGTCAATTCATTATCGATAAGATTCGTACCAAAACCATCTGATATCTGATCTAAAATAGGATTATTGATCGAATCGCACACTTCAATGGGAAAAAGTACTTACTTTTGTTAATAAATTATGTACGATGAATACTGAAGAGATCAAAACAAAAGCCAAATCATTGGGAAAGAAATTATTAATAATGTTATCGATAGCTGCAGTAGTCTTGTTCGCTATTTATTACTTTTATCGTACTTATACCTTCAGTGAAGGCACAAGATCAGGTATACTAGTGAAGATATCCAAGAAAGGGTATATGTTCAAAACTTATGAAGGACAACTTCATATTGGCGGATCCAGTATTATGAATGCCAAAAGCGTCTTTGATTTTTCAGTTGCCGACGAAAAAACATATTTAGAATCGCAAAATTTGGAAGGCAAAGATGTCAAAATACACTACCAACAAAAAAATAATGCTTTCTTTTGGCAAGGAGATACAGACTATTTAGTTAACAAAATAGAGTTAGTCAAGTAACCAGGTCATTTAATTATTTCCTTGATTTCTAGCATATTTACTGTTCTATTTGTCACTTTGAAGAAGTCCGAAGTTTTCCAACACAATAGTGACGCGATCTGGTCATTTGCAACCATGACAATGGTATATGCTTTTTGGGTAGGCGTTAGTTTGTAGTTTGTAAATATGTCTTGAAGACTTTGAGAGTCGCCGCTCATGCCCAATGGTTTCATTTTGTCGCCATTTTGCCAATGTCTCAAGGTTACCGATTCGCCGACTACATCTGCATCTAAATAGACAGTATCGGGAAAATATTGAAAGTTTGCTTTGGCTTCAATTACTTCAAAAGTATAGGTGTGGTCCTTTATCGTTACCTTAGACGGGAAAGATACTTCAATAGGAAGTTCGCTAGCGTCATTTTCCGAAATAGGAGAGACATATAACTGCTTATTTTTTAGAAATGCTATGTACCTACTAGAGATAAAATTAGCAGCAGCATCATCATAATAATCGTAAATGGTCGTACTTTGGGTATAGTTAAATTGATAAGCGCTGAGAAGATGATAAAGCAATTCACGACCAAAATCCAGCATTCGTATAGGTTGAAGGTCTATTATGACTTCACCTTTTACAATTTGAATCCATTCTGATTTGTATTTTTTGATCAAGCCTTCTAACAACAAACGTGAAGAACCTATATTGTCCAATGTTCTAGATAATCCCTTACCTTGACGTGTATCTATAATGTCGATAATCGGCATGAGTTGGTGGCGTACTTTATTACGAAAGTATTTATCGCTCTCATTTGAGCTATCTTCCCTGTAAAGAATACCGTTTTGCAAGACAAATTCTTCAATTTCAATTCTTCTAATTCCTAAAAATGGCCTAATGATGATTCCATTTATCAGAGGAATACTTTCCAATCCATCTAATCCAGTTCCACGCATAGCTTGCATCAGAAATGTTTCTATCCTATCGTCCATATGATGTCCCGTAGCTATTTTTGTGTATCCGTGGTCATCGGCCACATTAAGTAGCCATTGATATCTAAAGTTCCTTGCCTTTTCATGGATATTGCCACTCACAAAAAAGTCATCAGGTATCTCCACATGATGGTATCTAATTCCATTATCTAAGCAGTATGACCTAACAAAAGCAGCATCTGCATTCGATTCGCTACCTCTAAGCCGATGATTGATATGGCCACATCCGACGTTATACTTTAGCTTGGCGAGTGACGCCAAAAGCGCCATAGAATCAATACCCCCAGAGACCGCTACTAAAATAGTATCGTCTTGTTCGATCAATTTTTGATCATAAATATATGTTGAAACCTTTTCAAGCATTACATTTGCTCCTATTTGAGTGTGCAAGATAATAACTCTGCCACATTCTACTAATCAAAATCCTTTCATTCAAAATCTAAATTAATATGATAAGACCGATTGCTGCCTTTTTAATAAGCCTGGCGTTCCTATGCCTCTCATGTAAATCAAAAGGCCCGAAAGAACTGGCAAATGATTATGCGATGCTAAATCAAGACGATATGACGCCAGCTGAAATAGCAAAATATAGAAGTACTGCTATCTCTGCTTTAGAATTTAGGTATAAAGAATCCGGAAAAGAATCCATTACTATTATGGATAAGGATATTTGGCTTTATGAAGGCACAGTCAAAAACAGCGACCTTATTCCGATGGATTCGCTCGGAGGAAAATGGATAGATCTAAAAGAAGATCTGACCTACGAATATGGATCATACGCAGTGAGCAAAGGGAAAGGTCGATACCATTATGACCTTGAAAAAAGACTACTACTGCTTGTGGATGACAATGATTTGATAAAACCACAAGAGTTTAAGGTGAAGGCACTCAACGATATCCTAGTTTTAGAAGGTAGTTACATATATAAAGATAACAACCTTCAAGCTAAACTCGGAAGAAGATCCGCAAGGCCTATGGCCCCTAAATAGTTTGATTTATATGCTTTTATTGATAGTAACAAAACCATTGTCGATGTCTTGA
This sequence comes from Saprospiraceae bacterium, assembly GCA_031373565.1. GTDB lineage: Bacteria > Bacteroidota > Bacteroidia > Chitinophagales > Saprospiraceae > OLB9. The sequence goes on along the minus strand of JANMMV010000810.1, from coordinate 285 downwards.
ATGAAGTATGGCGCATCTTCAAGTATACTTTTGCTATAAATATTCATTTATCTCATCACCAAAGGCCAATCTCATTTCTTCTACCGTTCCATAATCAAAATTTGGTGAATAAATGATACGTGGTAGGTTACGCTATAACATTTGCACTGATCTTCACTTAAATGAGTCAAAATTTCGTCTTTTGAATTCATCTTTTATAGATTTGTTCAGCGATTATGCATGATTTAGACTAGTCAAATACATAACATATTAAAAATATGTATCATTTTTGGATTATCATTGTAC
>JANMMV010000777.1:0-5872 GCA_031373565.1 Saprospiraceae bacterium | reverse complement strand
AAATAAATCATGCTCACCGTTAGTAATAAAATAGGAATCGCCACCCACCTTAATTTCAGAAAATGGCTTAAACCGTTCTTATAATTTGATTCTAAGCTTGTAAAAAACGGTTCAGTCGCTTGGTAAAACTTGGTCTTCTTTTGTCCTGATCTGTTGAGATAAGCATTAAGCATCGGTGTCAATGTCAAAGACACAAAGGCTGATATTAGTACCGCTGACGCCAAAACGATTCCAAACTCTCTAAATAGTTTCCCTACAAATCCCTCCATAAAGATAACAGGTACAAAGACCGCAGCCAAAGTAAGTGAGGTGGAAACGATTGCAAAAAATATCTCATTAGAACCTTTTATGGCTGCTTCTATCGGTGAGTAACCTTCTTCAATCTTTCGAAAAATATTTTCTGTAACGACAATCCCGTCATCGACGACAAGACCAGTGGCCAATACAATAGCCAACAAAGTCAAGACGTTGATAGAAAAGCCACATAGATACATGATAAAAAACGTCCCGATTAACGATACTGGAATATCGATCAATGGTCTAATAGCTACTATCCAGTCCCTAAAGAAAAAAAAGATGATCAACACCACTAGTCCGATGGCTATAGCTAATGTTTCTTTGACTTCACTAATAGACTGCTTGACAAAAAGTGTATTATCAAACAAGCGTAGCAATTTCATATCACTAGGCAAATCCTTCATAACCTCCGAATAGCGTTTATCAACTTGCTCCGCTATGTCGAGAAAATTTGATCCAGGCTGAGGTTGAATGGCTAGTCCGACTGCTGGTATTTTATTGACTCGTAGAAGGGTCTCTTGATTTTCGGCCTCAACTACTGCATTACCTACGTCTGAGAACTTGATGATACGATTACCTTCAGATCTAACAATGAGATTGTTGAAATCGTCGACACTTGTAAACTTACCATCCGTTTTTACAGTTAGTTCTGTTAATTGACCCTGAATTTTACCACTCGGAAGCTCGATATTTTCTCTATCTAAGGCAGTCTTAATATCTTGCGTAGTGATCGCTAGAGAGGCCATTTTTGCAGGATCCATCCACATACGCATCGATTTGCGTTTTAGTCCCCATAACTGAATATTGGCAACGCCATTTATCGTTTGAAAGCGTGGAGCGAGAACATTTTCTGCATAATCACTCAGATCGATAATTGTCTTACTATCACTAACCAGATTTAGTGCAATGATCGCGTCACTGTTAGAGTCAGATTTGCTGACTATCGGAAGTCCATCGAGATCTCTAGGTAGGCCTTGGACCGCTTGCGCTACTTTATCTCGAACATCATTTGCAGCCGACTCCATGTTGACACCTAACTCAAACTCGATGGTGATGTTACAAGAGCCTTGATTCGAAGCAGAAGAGATTGATTTTATACCTTCGATTCCATTGAGCGATTTCTCTAATGGAATAGTGATTTGAGATTCTACTATATCAGCGTTGGCACCTGGGTAATTAGCACGTACAGAAACAGTAGGAGCATCTATGCTAGGATACTCTCTGACTCCGAGGGAAAAATAACTGATGACACCGAAAATGATGATCAAAAGATTCATCACGATAGCGAGAATCGGTCGTTTGATTGAGATGGTTGAAAGTGATGACATAGCTTACTTGGTTTTAGATATCGCCTTGACGCTCTGACCTTTTTTAATACTCATGATAGCACTAGTAATCACGCTGTCACCTACGGCAATCCCTTCTAATACTTCAACGGATTTATCAGATCTAACACCAGTAGTGATCGTTCTTTCCTCAGCTTTACCTCCACTCATGACGTAGATTTTTTTACCACCTATGAATGGGATTATTGCTTCCGAAGGGATCAATATACTTTTATTAGCACCCAAAGATGACTTAATTTTTAAATAGTTGCCTGGTTTTAGTATGCCACTCTTATTGGGTGTAGAAGCGCGAACTTTGATCGTTCTTAGACTTTCGTCCACTAATGGTTCAACAGCAATTATTGAAGCTATTTGCGGATTGGTCTCATCATTGTAAGTAAATTCAATCTTGCTGCCATTTCTTAGCTTTGAAGCATATTTTTCGGGTATGGCAAAATCTATTTTGGCCGGAATTGTCTGCACGAGTCGAGCAATAACGGTGGTAGGTGATACATAAGCACCGACGCTTATATTTTTCAATCCTATGAAACCATCAAAAGGGGCTCGTACTTCTGTTTGAGACAAAGCAATATGAAGAGCATCGAGATCAGATTGTAGGGTCTTAACTTTATTGACCGCTATTTCAAATTCTTCTTTAGAAATAGCATTGATATCTAACAATTTTTGTTGACGGGACTCAATTTGCGCTGCTAGTTCTTGTTCTAGTTTATTTCGTTTGATGCGTACTTTGATATCATCATCCTTTAATTTTGCTATCAGCTGTCCTCGTTTTACAAAACCGCCTTCTTTCATATTTAAGCCAGTAAGCCTACCCGATGTTTCCGCTCTTAATTCAACATCTTCATTTGCTACGACGGTACCGGTGGCAAAAATATCATTTTCAGTAATGGACATCTCAGCCACGTACACTTGTACTTGCATGGATGGTCCAGTCTGCAAGGTTTTATATTTGTCCGAAGCACTAGGCTTTACAGCATCTGTCTGTGATGATTGTTTTTTATCTAGGAAAAAGATTTTCAGTAGGATAAGACAAACGATCAGACAACCGATATAAATGAGAGAACGCATTAGCTAAAAAATTATGTTTTGTTATGAAGGTCGGTGCTCAAGAGTCAATGAAAACCTTGGTTATTAACACATTTTGTAATATTTAGTTTAAACCTAGCTAATTTGGCACAAAGAAAAAAAAAAGAGAGCGACGTTTCGGTCATCGCTCTCTAAATGTTTGAACTAATAAAAGTTTATTTTATGAAGCCAACTAAGGCTGAACATTTCTTATTTTATTACCATCAATTTCTTAGTGGTGATTTCACCATCGATTGAAACGGCAACATTATACATCCCCGGAACAAAGTCTGCAACAGGTATTGCTACATTGACGTGATTATTTGTCGGCTTAGCGCCGTAACTTTTTGAATTGACAACGCTACCTTTAGCGTCTATTATCTCTAAACCAATAACCGCGCCATTTTTCGCTTTGACGTCAAGGTTGAAAAAAGAAATAGAGGGATTGGGATAGACACTTATTGAAGAAGTTTCTTCTGCATTCCTTTCTGCAAGATTTGCGCTGATACTAGCTGATTCATCTACGCCAATGTTTTGTCCGTGCACTTTTGCTTCAATGTTGGTAGTCTGCTTACATCCTCTGTTGTCTACTACTTCAAAGCTGTAATTACCTTCATTATTATTACTAGGATTTAAAATAACTACATCTTCGGTGTAGGCTTTGAAGCCTGAAGGGCCTTGCCATACGTATGAATATGGAGCGTAATTAGCATCTAAATTTAAATTAACATCGATACTAAGTTTTCCTTTCAACGCTCTTGTGCTATGGTCTTTGATAACTTCAAGTTTAGGAGTTTTGATTGGCTCATTACCGCTGTAAAGTTGATCGGTAGAACCCATTGTAAATCCGTTGCTATAATCTCCGCCATCCATGCCACGATCTCCAGAATCTGGATCAATACCTTTCTCAAATAGTCTTACATTAGAACCACAATCTACGATCGGAGTTATTTTAAGACTAAATAATTTAACTTCCTCCCCTTCTTTCAAATCATTGTAAAATGCGGAAGGAGATAATGAAGGTACAACACTTACAAAATCACGGAATGGATCAGACTCGGGGCTTTGGCTAAAATTTGATATAAACCATTGGCTTGCTGATTTGCTTTCGTATTTTTGATTATTTTGCAGAGGCATTAAACTTTCAGCCATTATAACTTGACTTCCGGCTGGCACAACTAAGGTAAATTGGGCATTGAATTGTGCTCTCTCTCTTATACTTTCAGCACTTCCCGCTTTCACCACCATATAGCAATCAAATAGATTTGTTTTTTCATTGAACTGAACCTTGTAGTTTGCTTTTGTAACTTGGGCTTCCGCAGCATATGAACATGTAAGAAGTCCCGCAGCGAAAATTAAATTTTTAATTCTCATTTTAGTTTGTGTTATATTTTTGGTTTGTAAAATCGTGTAACTGGCCTTCACCAATGTTATGACACAAATTTCTCTAGTATCCCCTATCCAAATTCTGTGCCATAATTATTATTTCGTCTCTCTAGACAATTTCAAAATTTATTATATCATTTTATATATTAAACATATCTTTTATATATTGTTTATTACAAAATCATATCCTTAAACAATATTATTATATTCAATATTTTATACATTAATAATATCTATAATGTGTACTATTGCTGTAACATTTCACAACAATAAATTACTTCTATATTCTTTGAAAATTAAGCAACGTTTTTTTATAACAATCCCGTTATAAGATGTGATTATTTAATTACAGTCACATCTCCTGACACCTTATCATCAAATTCTTGCTCGTTTTCATCTAAAGCTGTGTAATGAAATATAAAAGCGTAAACACCTTGTTCTACTTGTTGACCTTTGAATGTACCATCCCATGGTGCTAATCCGTCTTCAGATTGATAAACTAAGTTGCCCCATCTGTCATAAATAGTCAAAGAAGACTTAATAACGCAATCCGTGTGAGACAACTTAAATTCTCGGTTAGCGAATATTTTGCTGTTAACATTGATAATATTAGGATGGTAGATCTTGCAACAGAAGTGCTTCAATGTGATCTCATCATATGTAGTACAGCCTTCAAGATTAGTTACTCTAACTCCGTAAGTTCCTTTCTCATCAACGGAGATACTTGGTTGGCTAGAACCATTAGTCCATTCTATTTGATCAAAATCACCAACTTCTAATTCGATAAGACCATCTAACTCACATATCACTGAATCAGGCCCAAGGTCGATCAATGGAAGTCCATTCACAACTACTTCAAAAAGAATAGGCTCTGATTTAACTTGACATTCTTCCGCGATCTGGTGTACAGATATCTTGAACACCCCTGCTTGCTTAGGGATCATGGTTGTAAATGCCGATGTAGCATTAGTCAATCCAGCAAACTCACTATTAGCATTCCAAACAAAAGAAGTATTAGGATCCCCTTCAACTTTAAGATAAATAGTATCTCCAAAACAAATAGGTGTAGGATCCACCGTAGGATTGATCGGTGAAGGCAGAGTCGAAGGTCTCACTATGATAATAACCGCATCTGTTGTATCTTCACAAACGATAGGCTCAGTTACCATAAATATTCTTCTGAATGAATGACTACCTTCCAACAATGTTCCTGTTGTATAATTGCGATCATCGTTTTTGCCTGGAGCAGGTTTGAAATCATCGGTTCCAGCACGATATAACCAAAGGTAAAGCCCTGTACTTGGTTCAGCGATAGATCCTGATATGGTAAGGTCAGAGATTTGGCTACAATAAAAGTTAGGACTAGGACTAGAGATCGTGTTACTCCCTATTGGGCAATCGCAAAATCCTCTTGCCAAAACTTTTACAGTATCGGTACAACCATTAACTGTCCACAATAATGTATGTGCTCCTTCTTCGGTAAATGAAATGATAGACTTGGGATCATTTGTATCATCAATCTTACACCCAGCTGGGTTTCCAAAAACTGACCATTGACCGTTTCCTTTCGCATTAAGTGTGATCACTTCCGATTTAAAGCAATTTATTTCATTATCTGCACCCGCGTCAGGTTTAGACTTGAAACTCAAATTTATCGAAGCGTCATCTTTACATCCATTTGCATCAACAACAGTAACTGTCCACTCCCCTGCCCCATTTGGTGTAATCGTCTTAGTCGTTTGACCATTGTTCCAAATATAGGAAGCACCACCGGTTGC
>JANMMV010000776.1:0-11937 GCA_031373565.1 Saprospiraceae bacterium | reverse complement strand
CTACATTATTTAATTCTAATCTTTTGATACTATCAGCTTGCGCCAAAGAATCATTTGATACATAAATTAGTGCAGCGATAATGAAAAGATTTGTAAATTGCTTCATGAGTATTATTATTCGTTTTTACCAGCTGGAATTTAGTCTAGTGTGCTTTTTGCAGACGTCTTAATTCGATTTTTTTGTTGCTCAAGTGCTACGATCTGCTTTAGTTTTGCTTCAGCTAATTTTGTCAATTCATCGTCGTCTTTAAAATTTTCTAATATCGCTTCGCAGGCAGCACGTGCATTGAGCAGATCTGTTCGTTGTATATAAATATCTGATAAAAGTAACAATCCTTTCACAATCCAATGCGAGTAAGAACCATTTTTTTCATTTGCAACATCCACAAGTTTTTCAGCATCGATGTATTTACCTTGTGTAAAGGTGATTTCAGCTTGCTGGTATCTTGCTTCTGCTGCGAGGTGATTATTTGACATTAGCTCTACTTTTTGATATTGTGCCTTAGCCTTCTCCCATTGAGATGATTTTTGGTATGTCTTAGCTAAGTAATACGACGACGACGTTTTGTCATCATTGGTCGCATTTGGGTGCTTAGCTACTATATTTGCATATTTTTCAATGAGATCGGCTTGATTTGTTCTGAAAGTGCTTCTCATAGCACCGAGGGAAGCAATTAATTTTTCTTTTTCATCCGTCGTAATGTCATAGTACATTATGTAATATTTTGCTGATTTGTCGAATGATTGTGTATGGTTGTAGGCTATTATAGCTGATTTTTTGATTGACGAAGGGTAATATTCTGAATTTCCTTTGGCTATAACTGCTTCATAGTCAGTAAGAGCTTGCCCATATTTTTTAGTCAATGTATAGCATTCTCCTCTCAGATATAATGCATTGAGTTGATTGATGCCGTTAGGATATTTATCTAGATAATTGTTGAGACCAGCGATTGCTTTGTCATAATCACCTTCTTGATATTTGGCATTACCTACACTGTATGCGAGTGAGTCAGCCATAGCAGAAGAAATTTCATATCCAGGGATTCTGCTAGCGATAACGATGTATTCATCAGGTTTTCCCAAATCATTGATGTAGATTTCTTTTAGACCTAGGAGTGCGCCTTCTATTTCCTTCTTGTTAGGGTTACTTCCTAAAACTGTTTTATAATGGTCGGTTGCCGCAGTCAGATCACCTTTATTATAAGCAATAATGCCTAGTTTGAGTTTGGCCGCATTTTTTAAATTACTATTAGGATATTTTTCAGTCAATGCGCTAAACGAGCTATAAGCATTATCAATATTGTCATTTTGGAGATAAGTTTCACCTAGCTGGATGTAAGCATCATCTGCATACGAAGAGGTAGGATGGTAAGTGACCAATTCTTTCAGTGTTACAATCTTCTCATAGGGTTCGTCCTGCAAACCTTCGATGATTGCTTTTTGATACATAGCATACACAGATCCGCCTTTCTTCATCTCTACCGCTTTAGCATAATATTCTTTGGCATCTTTATAATCATTGGATTTGAATAGACAGTCACCAGTGCGCACAAAAGCGTCGCTTTTTACATTATTAAAAAGCTCTTTGTCTTTGAGATCCGCGTTAACGGTTTTAAGATCAGCGATAACGTTTTTAAATCCCGTGGCAGCGGTTTTATGATCTTTGAGACTCAAATAATTGTAACCTTGCAGATAATGGGCTAATGTTCTTGATGATATTTCATCGAGCTTATCGACACCATTGGCTGCTATAAAAAACGCTTCAATCGATTTGATAGACTGTTTGTAATCACCATCCTTATGCTGAATTAAACCTATCCAATAATCTGATTGGGCATAGATAGCTTTATTATTCTTATACTTTTTAGCTTTGGTAAAATTGTACTGGGCCATCGTAAGGTCACCCTTGTTGTAATCTATGAAACCTTGCTTGTAGCATAATTGCTGGTACGTATTTTTTAGTTTATCAGTCAGATCAGACATACCTTCTATAATCTTGATGCCTGATAAATAGTCAGAGGTGGTTTCCAACAAGTCATTTATGATCTCTTTTGACTTGACATAATAGGGTGATTTGTTATCAAGTTTTATCAAGGTGTTAACAGCTTCTCTTTCAAAACCTGCTTCAGCAGACAGCTTACCGTAGTTGAACGTAGATTCTTCTTGCATGCCTTGATTATAGGATAGCTGGCTTACTTTTTTGAAAGCAGCCCTTGCTGATACCAAGTCTCCAGTTCGGTAGTAACAGTCGGCCATGTAGTAGTTGACGACTTGTCCCAGTTTACTATCCAACATTGATAATTCCTTGAATGTCTCTACGGCATCTTTGTATTTCTTGAGTTGATATTGTGTGAAACTCAATTGATAGAACTCATCGATGGTCAATTTATCGGTATTTTCTTCATAATAGGCCAAATGAGGAAGCGCGAGTTCGTACTCTTTACGTTGGAAATAAGCTTGCCCTAAAAGCTGTCTTATTTCTTTGCGATTTCGAAGTTCTGGGTCTTTAAGTGATACTTCACCGTTTGCAATTACCTTTTCTGGCTGGTTTTCGGCAAAATAGATTTGCGTCAGATAATAAGGTACAAAGCTTTTGTACACATCAGAGCTTTTGACTTTCTGAAAACTCGAAATCGCTTCAGTATACTTATTTTGAAAATACTCACACATCCCATAGTAATAATTGGTAGGGTAGAAGTATTCATTCTTGATATCTTTTGTTATTGAAAATGACTCTTTCGCTTTATCAAATTCTTTCAAGACAAAATGGGCATATCCTTTTTTGAAACTTGCTTCCGACATATCAATAGAAGGCAAAACTTCAATATCAATGTTGCTATATTCTTTTATCGATTTGGCATACTGCTTATCATTATAATAAAAGCTGGCAAGTGCTGTTGATGCGGGATTTAGTGACGGATCTGGTTTATAGGTAATGATTGTGTTTAACAGTGTACTTTCTACATTTCCAGCATCCATTCTTACATCACTAAGGTCGCTTATCAGTCTGCCTTGTATTTTACTCATTTCTAGATCAGAAATATGAAGCGGGTGCACTAAATTCTCGAACCGATTTGCTTTTTCTTTTGCTAATCCGTAAATTTCTTCATCAAAAAGATCTTGACTTTGGTGCAATGATGAGAACTTGTCTAATTCTCGTGCATTTTCTTGGGCAAAAACCGTATTGCAAGCTATCGCTAGAGTAACTAAAATTATGTAACGGCCTTTGATAAAATAATGTGTCATACGATACGAATGTAGTTGAATTACTATAACGCAAAGATAAAAAAACTTATTTGTATTTTGGTATTAATCATTATCTTACAGATTATAGAAAATCTTTATAAGATGTCGATTTCCTATAATGGTATATCTGAAGGGTACCTATTTTATTCTTCGGGGCCTTTATATTACAAACGGAAATTCATCATTTCTTCATCTTTTTGTTTTGATCTGCTGTAATCTTTTATTGCTTGTTGACGTTATATAGTAGTATATATTTAATCTACAGAAAACCCACTATGCGTCAACTAAAAATTTCCACTAACATTACTTCGCGAGAAAGCGCTGCACTTGATAAGTATTTGGTTGAAATAGGCAGAATTGATTTGTTGAGTCTCGAAGAGGAATCTGATTTAGCCAAGCGAATACGTGAAGGCGATGAAGAAGCGCTGGAGAAAATGACAAAAGCTAATCTTCGTTTTGTCGTGTCAGTTGCAAAACAGTACCAAAATCAAGGTTTGTCCTTGTCAGACCTCATCAATGAAGGTAATGTAGGTCTCATGAAAGCCGCTAAAAGATTTGATGAAACGAAGGGGTTCAAATTTATATCATATGCAGTTTGGTGGATTCGACAGTCCATTCTGCAGGCTATCGTGGAGTATTCAAGGATGGTTAGGTTGCCGCTCAACAAAATGACTGCTTATACTAAAGTCAATGAAGCCTTCATGAATTTTGTTCAAAAGTATGAACGGGAGCCAACTAACGAAGAGTTAAGTGAAATCTTAAATATTCCAGCCAAAGATATCCCTGGTATGTTACGTGGAGGTAACAGACACCTAAGTATTGATGCGCCGCTTTCTGATGAGGAGGGGTCCGTGTCTATGATTGATATGATGTCTCTCGGTGAAGAAGATAGCCCCGATCTTAAGCTTATGGAAGAGTCAGTTAGACTTGAAATTTTTAATGGATTGGAAATATTGTCTCCGAGAGAGATTCAGGTAGTTTCAGCATACTATGGACTTGACGGTATGAAACCGCTAAATCTTGAGGAGATTGGTGATAGATATGACTTGACTCGTGAACGAGTACGACAGATCAAAGAGAGAGCCATTCGAAGAATGCGGAAGAGTTTTACTAAAAATTCTTTGCGTTCGTTTCTTAATTGATCCACCGATTTTAGAACATATAAATGTAAGAGCCAGTGATAATCAAATCATTGGCTCTTACTTTTTTCTTAAAATTGAATTCTTGCTTTACTTATTACAGGCCGCATAGGGTTAGGAAGTAAAAGACGAACATGGCCAACAATCCACTTACTGGTATAGTCAGGATCCAAGCATAAACTAGATTTAAGGTTATTCCCCATCTTACGGCTGACAAACGTTTAGTCGCTCCTACGCCAATGATACTTCCAGCGATCGTATGAGTCGTGGAAACTGGTATATTTAAGTATTCGGTTAAGAACAAAGTAATAGCGCCAGCACTCTCTGCAGCGACACCTTCAAAAGGGGTTACTTTAGTGATCTTGGTTCCCATAGTTTTTATGATTTTCATACCACCACTCAATGTTCCCAATGCAATAGCGACATAGCAACTGATAGGCACCCACCAGATCATATTATCGAGAGAAAATTTCGTTGAATCGAACGCAACCATTGCAGCCATGATGATACCCATAACCTTCTGGGCATCATTACCTCCATGTCCTATACTAAATGCGGCCGAAGATACTAACTGCATTCTTTTGAACCAAAGTTCAGAATCGTAATAATTGAGGGAGTTTAAAAACATCGTAAAGAAGCCCATCAACATGATGATGCCACCTAAAAGTAAAAGTTTAAAGTTTTTACCATCAAAAATTACATTCATGGTATGAGATGCATAGTCAGATGTCAAAGCATCAGGATTTGTCTCCATAGCATAGTTAAGGAAAACAACAACACCTGTTATAATCAATATTGAGACGATCCGTGGTACTATACTTTTCCTAAAAGAGTGCAAAAACCATAATGATATGAGAAAAGCGATCAACATCCCCAGAAAAGGTGCAACCACGATAAAACTCAATATTTTAGTAATTTTTTCTGCTTCAATCGCTTCAAATCCTGTATTTGCTATCGCTGCTCCTGCAAATCCACCTATGAGTGTGTGAGAAGAACTTGATGGAATACCATACCACCATGTTATCAGGTTCCATGTGATAGCTGCAAGAAGTCCGGCCATGATGACTGTTAGGGTAATATACGGTATTCCCTCGGCGTTAGCGCCAGCATGTACCGTTTTAGCGACTGTGTTTGCTACACCGTGGTCTTTAAAAATAAAATAGGCTACAAAATTGAAAAATGCAGCCCAAATTAAGGCTTGCATCGGCGTTAATACCTTTGTTGATACAATTGTGGCTATAGAGTTTGCTGCGTCGTGAAATCCGTTGATATAGTCAAATATGAGTGCTAGCGCAACGATTATGATGAGAAATGTCATGGTCTTTTATTAAGCTTAAAGTGAGATAATCTGACTTATCGTCGTTCGTTACAAATTAAGCGTATTTGATAATAATAGACTCGATGACATTGGATGCATCTTCACATTTATCCGATATGTTTTCAAGATCTTGGTATATATCTTTTAGTTTGATGACATCTATTGGAGGAAGAGAATTTGAAAACAAATGAATAGTAGCCTTGTCAAGCACTTCGTCAGCAGCATTTTCAAGACTGTTGATTTCTACGCAATCTTGTTTGATTTGACTTATGTTTTTCATACTTCTAAGCTTTGTCACAGCATCAGATAAGGCTTTGATGGATTTATGATTGATATCCGCTAGCTCTAGCATATAATTATCTATAGCTTGGATCTTGTAGTTTGTAATTTTTTTTGAAGACGCATAGATATAATCAGCGATGTCATCAAGCGAAGTCGCGAGATAGTGAATGTCCTCTCTATCAAATGGTGTAATGAAGTTTCTACTTAACTCTACAAAGATTTGATGCGTGTATTCATCATTTTTATGCTCTCCTTGTTCGATTTTGACAAACATTTCATTACGTTTGGCAGTGTCAGTTTCGTTTAATGCTTTTCTAAATATCGAGCCCATCTCCTTTAGATTGCTCACTATATTTTCAAAGATATCATAAAAGATCTTGTCCTTAGGTAGAAAAATTCGAATAATGTTGTTGAGTGACATACGGTTTTGATTTAAACTAATGATTGGAATTTGAGAAAACTATCCGCAGCAAATGTAGACTTAATATTGTTCCATTGTATTAAGCCAATATTAATTTCGATCGTTTGCGTTCATTTTAACCACATTCTAAGGGGAGATTAAAATCTTTTTTGATCAAATTGTTATCTGCGCGACAACAGAAGCAGTCATATTGCTTGTATTGATACCAGAAATGATTACTTTTGTGACCCAAACCGCAACATCCGTAAATTTATCCTTTTGAACTTACGTGTTATTTTTTTTGAATCTAGATAAATATAATATGTCCATCACTGTAAGCAATCTTACAAAGGTATATGGTAATCAGAAAGTGGTAAACAGTATCAATTTTGAAGCCCAACCGGGTAAGATACTTGGCTTTTTAGGTCCCAACGGCGCTGGCAAGACGACAACGATGAAGATGTTGTGTTGCTATACAAAACCTACATCTGGGACAGCCACAGTACAAGGGTTCGATATTTCATCCGAACCACTCAAAGTCAGACAACAAATTGGATATCTCCCAGAGAACAATCCCTTGTATGATGAGATGTATGTCAAGGAGTACCTGATGTTTGTCGCCAATATTCATCAAATTAGCGATAAGAAAAATAGGATTGCGGAAGTGATTGCCATGACTGGTCTCGGCGTCGAGCAAAACAAGATCATCGGCACATTATCAAAAGGTTATCGTCAACGTGTAGGATTAGCGCAAGCGATCATTCACAATCCGAAAGTATTGATCCTTGATGAGCCTACTTCAGGGTTAGACATGAATCAGTTGCATGACATACGTGCCTTGATACGAGATCTAGGAAAGGAAAAAACCGTTATATTTTCGTCACACATCATGCAAGAAGTGGAGGCGCTGTGCGATCAGGTTATCATTATCAATCAAGGGCAGATGGTTGCAAATGAAAATATCAACACCTTGCGTAATCGAATGCAAGGGTCTATTGATATCATTGTCGAATGTTTAGAATCCAATGTTAATACTATGATTTTTGAAAATATTCCGGGTACTCAAAGCGTGAAAAAGCAAGGCAATACAATCATCATCACTTCCAACGTGGATGTAGATCTAAGGCCACAGATATTTCAAGCGGCAGTTAAATCTGGTTTGACATTATTGGAAATCAGAAGGGAAAAAGCCAATTTTGAGGATGTATTCAGGAAATTAACACAAAAGGAGTCTTATGTTTAGTATTTTTCAGAAAGAGATTCATGCTTTTTTTAGCTCTGTCATAGGGTATATGGTGATTGCCGTTTTTCTGGTTTCTATCGGATTATTTATGTGGGTCTTCTCGGAAACAAGTGTGTTAGATTACCACTTTGCGACGATGGATCAGTTGTTTTCGATAGCTCCACTGGTGTTTTTGTTTCTCATACCCGCAATTACAATGCGCAGTTATGCCGAAGAAAAATCGAAAGGTACGATTGAGTTTTTGTATACCAAGCCATTGACAGACATCGAAATCTTGTTAGGTAAGTTTTTTGCCAATTTTGGACTAGTGGTGTTCGCACTGATTCCTACTTTTATTTATTATTTTTCTATCTACAAGCTTGGTGCCCCAGTGGGCAATCTAGATTCAGGGGCAATAATAGGTTCTTATATTGGGTTGTTCTTTCTGGCAGCGGCCTTTGTTGCGATTGGCATGTTTGCATCATCGATGACGCGTAACCAGATAACAGCATTTATTTTTGGTGCATTTCTATGTTTTGTGTTCCATTGGGCATTTATGTTTCTTAGTAAATTGCCGGTTTTTAGATTAGGATTGGATGTTTTTATTCAAAAAATAGGCATCAATTACCACTATGCAAGTATTAGCAAGGGACTTGTAGATACACGGGACCTCATCTATTTTATTTCTATTGTAGGCGTGTTTCTTTATGCAACTTTCGTTTCTATAAAGGCTCAAAAGTAGTGATCACCTTCATTTATTAAAGACAACAAAAGAGTAAAGACATCCTATGGATATTTTTAAAAAATCAAGTCGAATTATTCAGTTTTTAATCATAGCGAGTATCGTTGTGGTAGTGAATGTCTTAGCGCAGTATTTCTATGCTGAGTTTGATTTGACGGACGATAATCGTTTTACGATCACAGAAAACACTGAAAATCTTGTTGCTAGCTTAGATGATAACGTCACGATCAAAATTCTATTGGATGGTGAGTTTCCTGCTGGATTTAAGCGATTGCAAGGATCGACGAGAGAGTTGATCCAGAAGTTTCGCGATATAAATCCTGATATCATTTTTGAGTTTGAAGATCCCAATGCAGGAACCGCTGAAGAGAAGGAAGCTCGTCGTAAGATGTTGACAGATGAAAAAATTGTGCCAATATCATTGAGTTATTCTGATGGCACTCAGGTCGTACAAAAAGCAGTTTTCCCTTTTGCCATCATATATTACAAAAATAAAAAGTCAATCGTAAACTTACTTGAGGAGCAGAAGCTAGGTGATGATGAAGATCAGATTCTCAACAAATCTGTTGCCTTACTAGAATATAAATTTGCCAATGCTTTTCAACGACTGTCGGCAAAGCGGATGCGAAATATACTCTTTACCCAAGGAAGCGGCGAGTGGGATCAGCCTTCTATGTTTAGGCTAGAGTCCGAACTCCGAAATTTTCACAAGGTAGGTAGAATAAGTTTAGATAGTTTGATGAAAATAGACAGTACCATCGATGTCGTCGTCGTCGCTGGACCTAAGACTGCCATAACTCCCCAGAACCTTTTCAAGCTAGACCAGTACGTTATGTGCGGTGGCAAGATTGTATGGCTTCTTGACAAGTTTCATGTATCGCTCGATAGCATTAGTAAACAAACCATGTATGTGCCGGAAGTCACTGATACTGGGACCGATGATTTGTTATTTAAATATGGAGTTCGAATTGTTCCTAATCTCATCATGGATCTAGAGTGCAGTCAGATACCCCAAGTGGTCGGTATGTCCGGCGACAAGCCACAGACCAAACTTTTCAGGTGGTTTTATCACCCTACCACTTTTGCGGGATCAGATCATCCGATCGTCAAGAATATCGATAGAGTCAATATGTTCTTCCCGAGCAGCATAGATACACTAAAAACAAAGACAAACATTAAAAAAACGATCCTACTTACCACTTCGCCATACACCAAGACGCAATTGTCTCCGATGAGGCTGACCTTTGAAATTTTGAAGGTCTCTCCTGATCCATCTAAGTTTAGGGAAGGTAATAAAGCAGTGGCAGTTCTGCTCGAAGGTGAGTTTGAATCTATGTTCAAAAATCGTATCACGCCCAATCTACAAAGCACCCTTGACCAGTTGAATATCAAGTTTATTGACAAAAGTAAACCCACAAAACAACTTGTGGTTACTGATTCTGATTTTGCTAAAAACCTTATCAACCTCCAGACTGGAGAAACAGAAGACATCGGATACAATAAATGGGAGCGCTCATATTACAAAGGTAATAAGGAATTTATCTTGAATGCAATCGAATATTTGATGGATTCCGACAATATCTTGGAGGCTCGCTCCAAAGAGGTGAAACTTAGATTGCTTGACCCTGTAAAATCGTTGGAAGAGCGTGCGTTTTGGCAATGGCTTAATGTGGGATTGCCCGTGATTTTACTTATCATTTTTGGTTTAGTCTACCAATATTTGCGACGGCGTAAGTATGCCAATGAGTAATAATCGACTGAACTCAAATTTAGACATTAACAAATATTACAAATGAAGAACATAGTAGGTTTATTGACATTGTTGCTTGTACTTGGTGCTCTTGCTAATTATTTTTCTCAACAAAATCAAGCGAAGAAATATTCAAGTGGTGTTACGGAGGAGCGAGATTTTGCCATCAAAACTTTGGACGGTATCACCAATATCGTTATCAAGCATGCTCGCCTGCAGCCTACTCAGTTTCAGCGTAAAGGTAATCTATGGATTATCAATAATAAGTACGAAGCTAACGAGGAGTCAATGCGCAATATGACCGATATATTGACGAAGATGCAACTCAAATATACGCCATCAAAAGCGACAAATGCAACTGTTAAAAAGGACATCGAAAATTCTGGTATCAAAGTCATGTTGTATGCGGGTGAAGATAAACCATTTAAAACGTTCTATATCGCATCAGACAATAAGGATAACGATGGTACATTTATGATGATGGAAGGGGCCGACCAAGCTTTTGTGATGCATTTGCCTGGTTTGGCAGGCGGGTTTCGATCTAGATTTGAGCAACCGCTTGCTAAGTTTCGAGACATATATGTATATAAAGAAGATCAATCCAAGATCAAGTCCATTACTGTACAATATCTCAAGTCTGAATCATCCTCTTTCAAGATTTCGAGGGTAGGTGAGACTGTCAAAGTAGAACCTTTAGTGCCCAATACGCCCATTCCTACGAGACCGGTCAATAAGTTGATCGCTAACAAATACATTGGTTACTACGCTTCACTGGGGGGCGAAGCGTTGCTTGAAAAGTATGAGCTTCAAGATACTTTACTTCAACAAATTCCTTTTGCTACTGTCATTGTTGATAGAGTAGACGGTTCGAGACATAAAAGTGTTTTCTACGTATACGAAGAGTTTTTATTGGGTCTTAAGCCATCACGCGGCCCTGCTGATTTGCCTAATATAGAACGTTATTTTATGTGGGTAAACAACACGGATTTGTACGTATCTCAAAATAAAATCTTCAGAAAGATATTTCTTGATTTTAACGATTTCTTTAAATAATCAATAGAAGTAAGTCATAAAAAGCAAAATGAAGTACCTTCACATTTCAAAGGTTCACTTACCATGAGACGATTCTTGATTCTAATAGGCAGTTCTTGTTTTATCATCGGGCTAACCAGTTGGTGCGATATGGATGTGTGGGGCTTTTATGGGCATAGATTGATCAATCGGATGTCAGTATATACGATGCCACCGGAATTAATAGGGTTTTATAAGGGCAATATCGATTATATGGCTGAACATGCTATAGATCCGGACAAGAGGAGATACGCGACAAAACATGAAGCCGTACGCCACTACATCGACATTGACATGTGGGATAAGATACCATTTTCAAATGTACCAAGAGACTTCGAAGAAGCGATCATAAAACATGCCGTAATTAAAGGTGTAGTGGGAAACGACACCTTCTTATTTCAAAAAACATTATCAACTGATTCGATGATGATATTGAAATCTGATAATTTTGCTATCACCAGCCCGTACCCTACTTTTGTAAAATGGTGGAAAAAGGCGGTCAAGCCCCAGTATTACGAAGATGAGTGGACTATTTCAGGCTACGACATTGACGATGCTTTTCAAACAAAAGGTTATGGTAATGCTGGTCTGAAGTTAGTGATCGAAGATAAGTTTTCGGAGCACGGTATTTGTCCTTACTTTTTGGAAGAAATGATGTATAGGCTTACCCGAGCTTTTGAAAAGAAAGATTATGAGACTATATTGAGACTATCTGCAGACTTCGGGCATTATATTGCTGATGCACATGTCCCTTTACATACGACTGT
>JANMMV010000738.1:0-12870 GCA_031373565.1 Saprospiraceae bacterium | reverse complement strand
CGGGTTATCGATTAAGTATCTATTGAGTATCTATTAAGTATCTACGGAGTATCTACGGAGTATCTACGGAGTATCTACGGAGTATCTACGGAGTTGTCTCGTCCTAAAATAGCTATATAGGTTAAACAATTAATCCTAATAAAACGATACATGATGTAAAATTGATCCTAAAACAAATATACAACTCATTTTTTATATTTTTACTAAATATCTGCATTTGTAGTAGGGAATACAACTTCATATTTAATCAAAGGCCAATGTTTATTAATAGGTAATAAATATTACTTATATTTGCTTTAGCTAAATCAATCATGTCATGCAAGACCTAATATACATCAGTGAGATAGAATTTGCAACCCCAGCATATGATCAAGCCATCCAACTAAGGCATTATGTGTTACGAGAACCGCTAGGATTAGAGTTTAGTGTTGATGAGCTATCTGCAGAGTACGATTCCTTCCACTTGGCGTGTTATCAGATGGCAAACGAAGATATCATTGGTATCTTAGTACTCAAACCCATCAGTGACCAAATCGCAAAAATGCGCCAAGTTGCTATCAGACCTGATATGCAGTCTCATGGAATAGGTCGCTTACTCGTCAATGAAAGCGAACGATTTGCTTTAAGTAAGAACTTTCAACAGATAGAATTATCTGCAAGGATGACCGTCGTTCCCTTCTACGAAAAACTCGGGTATATATCAATCGGAGAACCATTTATCGAAGTAGGAATCGATCATCAAAAAATGGTAAAATCATTATAAGTCAATGCTCGCCCACTTACTTATTCAAGGATTATGATGTCGAAACAATAGATAGTTACCTTACCATTGCGTTACTGTTGCACAGTGTCTTTTTTTCTTCTTATTTTGCGGCTTTAAGAATCCATAAATCTTTATGAAAAACCATATTGCGCAACTTTACTCAGCATCTACCAAACCAGCGCGGCGTATTATCGGTCTTATGTCTGGCACTTCTCTAGATGGACTGGATGTCTTCTATGGATCTTTTGAAGGCAGTGGATACGATACAAAGGTGGAGCAAATAGCCTTTGAAACGATCGCTTACACTAGGGATATAAAAGAAAAAATCCGAGAGATCTTTGCAAAAGAAGTCGTTGATTTCCATAAGGTTACGGTTTATAATGCTTGGTTGGGGAGGGTTCATGGCGAGATGATCAACTCGTTTTTAAAAAAATATGATATCAAGATAGATGATGTAGATTGTATTGCTTCTCATGGCCAAACAGTGCTGCATGCCCCTGCACATATACACAGGTTATCGGGAATGCCAAACGCAACATTGCAGATAGGAGACGGCGATCATATTGCTGCAACGACAGGCATCATTACACTTTGTGATTTTAGACAAAAACATATTGCGCACGGTGGAGAAGGGGCACCATTAGCTGTATATGGAGATATGCTTTTGTTTACTGATAGCAAGGAAGCAAAGATTTTGCTAAATCTTGGTGGTATTGCCAACTTTACATATCTCAATGGTCGTGAAAACGTCCTCGTCACAGATGTCGGCCCGGGCAATACACTCATGGATGCTTGGGCGCAAAAGCATTTTGGGCTGGAGTACGACAAAGATGCGACCATTGCTAAGTCAGGTTCGATAATTGAATCTTTGCTGATAGTATTACTGGCTGATGCTTTTCTAATGCTGCCTTATCCAAAGTCTACTGGGCCCGAACACTATAATATCATGTATCTTGAAAACATCTTGAAAGATCTTGATCGTTCGCAGATTTCGAATCAAGATGTCATGGCCACGCTCAATATCTATACTCAAACCACGGTCATCGATGCTATAAAGAAAGTAGCAAAAGACCAAGATTTTGTCATCTATGCAAGTGGTGGAGGGGCTCGCAATCCACTTCTTATGGAAGGATTTAAGGGTGCTTTTGGTTTGGAAAAAGTAAGGCTTATTTCTGATCTCGGTATTGATCCAGATGCCAAAGAAGCGGTTTTGTTTGCCATTCTGGCAAATGAGTGTATAGCAGGAAGTCGCCTTGGTTTTGAACAGAGAGACGGATTATACGATATTTCAATGGGCAAGATTTGTTTACCTAATTAACTTATTCAAACATTCAATCATTCACACATTCAAGCATTCAAACATTCTCCCATTCAAGCATTAACATATGTCCCAAACTCCACTCACAATCGCCTTTGACGCCAAGCGGCTTTTCAACAATTACACTGGGCTTGGCAACTATAGTCGGACGCTAGTGAAGCAGTTGCAAATGAATTATCCCGAGCATAACTATCATCTTTTTGCTGAAAAAACGCCTAAAAACGAAGATACTGCTTACTTTTTTGATAAAGAGAAATTTACCATACATCGTGCAGGCTTCAGCAATCCCCTATGGCGAACACTGGGGATGTCTGGTCCTGTTAATAAGTTAAAGCCCGATATTTTCCATGGCCTCAGTCACGAGATACCTTTTGGGCTCGACCCCAAGATCAAGACTATCGTTAGTTTTCATGACTTGATTTATGAATATTTCCCAGCGCAATTTGGCCTTATCAACAGCCGTCTTTATCGTTGGAAATACAAATCTAGCGTACGCCGCGCTACGCACGTAGTCGCCATCAGCCATAGCACGAAGGATGATTTGATCAAATTTTATAACGTGCCATCTGACAAACTTTCGGTGATCTATCAGTCATGCAATGAGCGATTCATGAATGAAGACTTTGATAAAAGCTACAAACCACCGATCGCCGACTATTTTCTCTACGTCGGTAGCATCATAGAACGCAAAGGACTCTTGCAGACAGTTATCGCATACGGACATTTACCAGTACACAAAAGAAAGCCTTTCGTTGTGGTTGGAAAGGGAGATAAAGCCTATCTGGCTAAAGTAATGGATATGATCACGTACTATGGTTTGAATAAAGATTTTCATTTTCTGCAGTATGTACCCAATGAACAATTAATCGCGCTGTATGATCATGCTTATGCCCTAATCTATCCGTCAATTTATGAAGGCTTTGGCATTCCTATTATTGAGTCATTATCGCGCTCCAAACCTGTCATCACATCTACGCTATCTTCTATGCCAGAAGCTGCGGGTCCCGGTGCTATCCTTATTGATCCTTATCTTCACGAAGATATATGTGATGCGATGATCAAGATGCAAGATCCTAGCATTTATTCGGCCTGTGCCAAAACTGGCCATCAGTATGTAATCAATCAATTTGATCCCATATCTATCTGCGAGCAGTGGATGGATTTGTATCAGTCAATGATCTACACTGATTTGGAAGCATAGTTTTTCGGCAAATCTCGACGCTGAAACCCCACCCTGTCATTATTACTCCGTTCCCGGGTTTAATAGCAATTGCACTTTTTGAATAGTTAATGTCATAATAAGCAAATTATTTAATAAAATAATGCTTAAATTTACATAATTGTCATAATGCAATATTTGCAAATCTTAATTACTACATTTATGTACTAGTGAGCTTGGATCTTACCTATGCTCGATGGAAAATGGGCCGCTCATTTAAGCTATTTTTCCTTGTTGATGACACTTTTGCCTTCGACCGTTATCTCTGAACCCTCAGCTAGCATAATCGAAGTAGGTTTTTGCGATCCAAGAAATGCAAATTGACTCCCGTAAATACCAACGAAATCAATGTCCATCTTAGAATCTAGCACTTTGTATTGTTGCCATCGTGGATGAGTCACTTCGTATTCGTTGGTTTTTGATGCATTGACAGACGCATAGCCCCAAAAATGCTCGGTGATAAATTCAGTCACAGAGTTTGGCTCTATTTCTATGGCATTTTTTTCTGTGGTTACTGAAATACTGTTCCATTTGTTGTCCTTCTGCCACCTATACTCCACGACTTTATTGCTAGCATTTTCTTCCCAGTTGTGACCCATTTTCATGGTTTCATAGTTCTCATTGTACAAGGTGTTAGCCACAAAAGTCAAGGCAGCTTTGGGTACAATTTCTTTAATAAAAACGACACCACGCTTCCATTGGTTATTGTCCCATCTTTTGACATAAAATCGCAAGTTGACCTCCTCAAAATTAATATGAAAAGGTATCTTGACACCGAGCATCTTCGTATTTAAAAACATGAACCCGATGACACTTATGTAGCACTTTTCTTCCCATAAGTCTATTTCTGTACCGTACGGAACATAATCTTCTAATACAGCGGGATCAATCTCGTAATTAAAAAAGGCTAACTTTCGCCATTCTGCTTTGAGAAAAGACATAAAATTGAGTTTGATTTGATGAAAAAGATTGTAGTCTCGTGCCTACCTTGGTACTTTTCCTGATGTACTAACGAAATCAATGGCCTAATGTTTGGAGTTAATCAATTGATAGATCTTCAGACACTCTAGGAATTAAGACTGCAACTTTAAATGGGAGACAATAAACATCTGATCTTAGCCACTAACAATCTGAAAACTTTGCAAAAGGTAGCGGCAAGCAACTTAGACAAATTCTCAACCCTAAAAACGAAAGCATGTAATAGTCAATCATACAACAACACACCAAACTGATAGATTATTTTCTTACTTTTGCGTCAGCGCAATAAACACTCATCACAGCTGACTAAACCAATGACATACAACCCATTACAAAGCACATCGCTCGAAGCTTATTTTGATCAATTCAGAAACCAAATTGTAGGTGTGGATCAGACCTTTGAGTCTCCTTATGGCCATATGCATATTATCTATGCGGATTGGATTGCGAGCGGACGTATGTATGGGCCTATCGAAGCACTCTTGATAGAAAAAATCTATCCCTATGTAGCTAATACGCACACCGAAACTACGGTGACAGGATCATCTATGACCCTTGGTTATCAGCGAGCTAAGGATATCATCAAGAGACATGTAAATGCGATGGACGGTGATATTTTGATATCTTCAAACTCTGGTATGACGGGCGTCGTCAACAAGCTGCAGCGGATCATCGGTGTCAAAATACATGAAAAATTTCAAGATAAAATACAATTGGCGGAAGTCGACAAACCTATCATTTTTGTAACACACATGGAGCACCATTCCAATCAGACTTCTTGGATAGAGACGACAGGAGATGTTGTTGTAATCCAGGCCTGTAACGAAGGTATGGTTGATCTTGATGATTTCTCAAGGCTTCTAGAAAAATATAAAGACCGCAAAATCAAGATTGCAGCAGTCACTTCCTGCTCAAACGTGACCGGTTTGTACACACCTTATCACGAAATGGCTGGTATGATCCACCGCGCAGGAGGACTTTGTTTTGTAGATTTTGCTTGTTCGGCTCCTTATATAGACATAGATATGCACCCTGCTGAGCCAGACGAATACCTAGATGCCATCTATTTTTCTCCACACAAATTTCTCGGCGGACCATCGAGCTCGGGCATACTTTTATTCAATCAGAAGCTGTACTCCAATCGTATACCTGACAATCCCGGTGGCGGTACTGTAGACTGGACTAATCCATGGGGTGAGCACAAATACCACGAAGAGATAGAAGCTAGAGAAGATGGTGGTACACCTGCTTTTTTACAAACAATTCGTGTCGCATTGGCTATTCAACTAAAGGATCAAATGGGCACCACCAACATGATGGCACGCGAGCATCAACTATTGGATCAGATATGGCCGCGATTGGATAAACTTCCAAATTTGCATGTCTTGGCTAATAAGAATAGAGATAGACTAGGTATTATCTCATTTTACGTCGATAATTTGCATTTTAACCTAGCCGTCAAATTACTAAATGACCGATACGGCATTCAGGTGCGCGGGGGCTGCTCTTGTGCAGGTACTTACGGACACTATCTGCTTGAGGTTTCACATGAGTATTCCAAAGCATTGACCAATGAAATATCAGCGGGGTTGCTCTCTAATAAGCCGGGTTGGGTAAGATTATCGCTACATCCTACGATGACCGATCAAGAGCTAGACTATATATGTACTGCCATAGAATCTATGTGTGCACATCATCTCGAGTGGGCCAAAGACTATACTTACGATAACCGAACTAATGAATTTACACACAAAAGCCAGCCCAAGACTGAAGATGAGATTGTAGACGAGTGGTTTGGCGCATAAACAGGATGAAACATCTCATAAAAATTAGATCGAGCATCTATTCTTTTTTGAAGTAACTTTGCGATATGGGAGCAGTTAGACAAATATTACCCAACTACACTGTCGAAGATTACGAACAGTGGCAAGGCCGGTGGGAAATCATCAATGGCATAGCTATTGCCAAGTCGCCGATGCCAACACCAAAACATCAGTCAATTTCCTCAAAACTGTCAAAAATTTTCGAAGAAGCAATTGAAATTTCAGGTTGCCAACATTGCTTAGTATACCAGCCCATCGATTACAAAATATCGGAGAATATCATTGTTAATCCAGATCTACTGATCGTCTGCAAGCCTATAGAAGGCCAATATTTGACTTTCCCCCCTTCCCTAGTGGTTGAGATTCTTTCTCCTTCTACTGCGCTCAAGGACAAAAACACGAAATATGATCTTTATCAAGACCAAGGGGTTAAATACTATATTATGGTAGATCCGCAAGATTCATCTATTGAAACCCACCACCTAGACGAAAATGATCTCTATAAACCGATCAAAACCAATAACTTTATATTTGATGATTGCGAAATTACAGTGGACTTGACCAAGTGTTTTGGGTGATCAAACTAACATTTATTTAGACTATATCATATGCGCATATACTTAGACAATGCTGCGACCACGCCAATGCATCCTGAAGTCATATCAGCGATGATGTCTGTGATGTCCGAGGACTATGGAAACCCATCATCGATCCATCGACATGGACGCACTGCAAAATCTATTATCGAGCAAGCCAGAAAAACATGTGCCAAACTTGTCAATGCGTCGATCGGTGAAGTATTTTTTACCGGATCAGCTACGGAAGCCAATAATATGGTGCTCAAAAATGCTGTCCAAGATCTGGGTGTAAAACGAATTATCTCATCCCCTACTGAACATCCTTGTGTGCTTGAAAGTCTTGATTTTTTGAAAGAACATCGGGATACAGAAATCATGATGGTTAACATAGATGGACAAGGAAATATAGATTTGGTATATTTGGAAGCCATCTTATCTGACTCTGAAAGTAAGACGCTCGTTTCTATTATGCATGCTAACAATGAAATAGGAACCATGTCAGAACCTCATTTAATAGGGGAAATATGTAAAAAGTACAATGCCCTTTATCATTGCGATGCTGTACAGACCATCACCAAATATCCTATAGATGTTCAAGCGATGGGCATTCATTTTTTGTCAGGTTCTGCCCACAAATTTCATGGCCCCAAAGGTTGTGGTCTTGTGTTTATTTCAAATGATCACATGCTGTCTCCCTTTATACATGGAGGCGCACAAGAGCGCAATATGCGGGCGGGTACTGAGAATGTAGCTGGGATCGTAGGTATGGCCAAAGCCATCGAAATAGCTACCAATCATCGTGAACAAACGCTAACGCATATTAAAGAACTTCGTGCATATATTAAAGATAAATTAAATGCGTTAAATTATGATATTCAATATAACGGAAATCAATCTAAGGCCTACGCGGATCATATTTTAAGTGTATCCTTTCCTCCTAGTCCCAAAGCAGATATGCTCGTCATGAACCTCGATATAGCTGGGATTTCGGCATCTTCTGCAAGTGCGTGTAGTGCAGGAATAGAGGAAGATTCCCATGTGATGAAAGCGATCCAGCATCCTAGCGATCGCAAGACGATCAGGTTTTCTTTTTCTGCTTTCAATACATTAGATGAGTTAGATTTCTTGGTCGAGAAGATCAAAGGAATGTCATAATTTGACGTTAAAAAATGAATGCGGGAAGTAATCTCGTGAGTAACATACGCACAAACGGTACCCACTTTTACAATTAGTAATTATTAAAGCACAAAGCAACTCTCATCACCTCACCAACGTCACATCCCCTTTCGCGACCACCCGCTCACCATCGATGTACAACAACTCTGCGACCCATGCATACACGCCCTCTGATGCATTCTGATCTTTGAAAGTGCCATCCCAACCGTGATCGGGATTATTGAGTATAAATCCGGCTCGTTGAGTTGGTGATGTACGTAGGTTTCCTAAAGCGTTATCGCATACTTTATTGCCCCAGCGATCATAGATCCGTAGACGGATACCTGCCACGATCTTGCCGTTTCCTGAGATGTAAAATATGTCATTGCGACCATCTCTGTTCGGTGAGAAGATATTGGGTGCATAAATATCTCTATTCTTTTCGACCCTAATCTCCACAACATCTTTATCGGTACAGCCTTGGTCATTGGTGATCGTAAGTTCAGCTTCACCAGCAAAAAGTGGATAGATAACTGTTGACCCGCAAGTATCGCACTGAATCTCGTAGACCGGCAAAGAAGTCCAACTATAACTTACATCTGTGTTATAATTTGAGAAAGTTGAAGGGACAAATATAGAGTCTCCCAGCTCGACGGTAATAACATCTGGTATAATATTGACCGTGGTCAAATCACCATTTACTTTGATGTTAAAAACAATACTTTCGCAGTCATTTGTTATAGTCAATATGTTTTCGCTATTTGCTTTAAGGGATTTGATCGGAAGCGCATCTCCATCTGCCCACTTGTAAGTGTGCCCATATAGTGTTGCGTCAAACGCCAATTCTTCACCATCACAAATACTATATTCTTCTTTGATAAAGCTGTAATCGAGCGGTAGAACCCATAGCGAAGTACTGTCTTTTTCGATAAATGTAGCAGGATCATCTGACAACGACGTCGCTCCCAGAGCGATCGGAAGTCCCGACAGTACAGCTTGATTCTTGAATTCTCCGACGACTTCTTTTGATACTGATACGCTTACTTTGATAGTATCGATACCGGGTGGACATTTCATATTCTTGATAAGTAGTGTATTACCTACAAGACGGGCATCACCGCCATAGGGATTTTTGATTATTTTGATTGGGACGAGTGGATAAGGCATAGAGTCCACTAGATTGATACCCGTGCGCGTCGCACCAGATCCATTGGACACAATAAAAGAATACACAACTTCTGTGCAAGCATACGTCGTATCGGGCGTTACTATTTTTTGAAGTTCCATCGTATATGGGCAGGCGCATCCATCCTGACCATTTGAGACTGGACCTACGGCGAGTAAGCTCATCTCTCCAGTTACTTTATTGATTTTCACAAACTTGTCTTGGACACTAGAATTGTAAGATCCGTACCCGTACAAATTGCCAAAAGAGTCAAAGAAGAGTGCGCCTAATTGTTCAACTTGGGATTGTTTGAAGAAATTTGAATTGACGTCTCCCGTGTTCGGATCGATGGTGACGATATTATCATTTCTAAAATCGTGACCATAAAGGATGCCTGTTAATGGGTCAAAAGCGATATCAACAATAGAGACGGTTGTGTTTTTAAGCGGAACAAACGAACAAGTAAAGAGTGGGTCTTCAAGATCTATTTTTACTATCTGTGGTGCGTTGCTTAGACCTATGGCTAGAAGATATCGGCCATCAGGAGTGACATCGCCTGCATAATATATTGGGGTCTCAGGTATCCCTAAAGGTGTACCTAGATCAACAGCCACACCATCCGCTCCTACCCTTGACAAGGTAGCTTTCTGTGGATCGAGACCGTAGATAAAATTATCCGTGATTCGGTAGCCCATAGCATTCAATATCAAATTTAGGTTTTTAGAGATCGTGTCCAATGAGATAGTCTGTCCTGACGGATCGATCTTGATACGGTATAATTGCGAGCCCACTGCCTGAGAACCAGTAAGCGAGAGATAATACTGACCCTTACAAGTAAAGGGCGTTTGGCTCAACAAATCTGAATAGCCAAAAAAAATTAAGAAGTAAATGATCGTGAATAGAATTCTCTTCATCATATACATTGAGAAAGCGAAAATAGGGATAATTAGGATACAAACAGGATTTTTCTTACCCAAATGTCGGTTGATGGCAAAAACGATGAGATATCTAAGCAGTGACCCATCATCACATTCGCCAAACAGTCCACTCAATCTATCTAAATATGACAAATTGTCGGAATACCTTGAATGGTACAATTTATGCGCTTGGGTAAGAACAAAGATTTTTAATATATTTGCGGCGACTAACCGTCAGCTTCATTAAAAAATACATACATGTTTAACTTCATAAAGAACATTTTTGGGTCAAAACAAGACCGTGACATCAAGATTTACAGCGATAGAGTAGACGAAATCAATAGATTTTTCGAAACTTATCAACATTTATCTAATGATGAATTGCGAAGCAAAACCCTTGAATTTAGAGCACGGATCAAAAATCAGTTGTCAGATATTGATGCAGATCTCATCGCACTTCGCGAAAAAGCGAGAGACGAAGAAGATTTTCTACGCAAAGAAGATATTTTTAACGAAATAGATAAAATAAGGAAGGATAGAGATAAGTATCTTGAAGATGCGCTCCACAATGTACTTCCTGAAGCCTTTGCGGTAGTGAAAGAAACCGCCAAGAGATTTAGAGAAAATGAGACTATTGAAGTTACAGCAACAGATCATGATCGTCATTTGGCCGGTCAGAAAAAGGATTTCTTAAGTATTCAAGGTGATAAAGCGATCTACAAAAACAATTGGCTAGCCGCTGGTGGTGAGATTAAGTGGGCTATGCAGCATTATGACGTCCAGCTTATAGGAGGTATGGTTCTCCACGATGGAAAGATAGCAGAAATGGGAACGGGTGAAGGAAAGACGCTCGTCGCTACATTGCCAGCATATCTCAATGGTCTATCAGGAGAAGGCGTCCATATTATCACCGTCAATGATTACCTCGCACGAAGAGATAGCGAGTGGATAGGACCCATCTTTCAATTTTTGCTATTAACTGTAGATTGCATAGATAAGTACAAACCGCACTCTCCTGAACGAATCGCTGCTTACAATTGTGACATCGTATATGTACTAATAATGAGTTTGGATTTGATTACTTACGTGACAATATGGTTCGAGATATTGACGAACTGGTCCAAGGAAAGCATCATTATGCGATGGTTGATGAGGTCGATTCGGTCCTTATCGACGACGCCCGAACACCGTTGATTATCTCAGGCCCCGTACCACAAGGTCTTGAAGAACAAGAATACATAGAGCTTAATCCTAAAATGAAGAAGCTTCATGACCTTCAAGCCCAAATGGCTACACAATATCTATCAGAAGCGCGCAAGTTGATCAAAGAAGGTAGTATAGGATATGCGGAAGGCGAAGGTGGTCTTGCTTTATTTAGGGCTTTTAGAGCATTACCAAAGTACCGACCACTCATCAAATTTTTGAGTGAAGATGGAAACAAAGTGATTCTTCAAAAAACGGAAAATCATTTCATGGCTGAACAGAGCAAGCACATGAGCGTTGCTGATGAACCGCTGTATTTTACCATTGATGAGAAAACACGTAATGTGGAACTGACGGAGAAAGGTATCGATTATTTGTCTCGAGGAGAGAATGATCCAAATTTCTTCGTAATGCCTGACATCACGAGACAAATCCAACAGTTGTCAGCACGCGAAGTAGCAGAAGGTGTCAGACTGACTGAAGAAAAAGATGCGATGATCCAAGATTATTCTGTCAAATCAAGAAGATTGCACGCTACGAGCCAATTGCTTAAGGCCTATACACTTTTTGACAAAGATCAAGAATATGTTGTCATAGATGACCAAGTCAAAATCGTAGATGAGCAGACGGGTCGTATGATGGAAGGTCGTCGTTATTCAGATGGTCTTCACCAAGCACTTGAAGCCAAAGAAGGCGTAGAAGTAGGAGAAATCACCCAAACATATGCAACGGTGACGCTTCAAAATTATTTCCGTATGTACCACAAATTGGCTGGTATGACGGGTACAGCAGAGACAGAAGCGAGCGAATTGTGGGAAATATACAAGCTAGATGTAGTAGTTATACCTACCAATAGACCGATAGTTCGTAATGATAAGGAAGATCTCGTTTACAAGACATCACGCGAGAAGTTCAATGCCGTCATTGATGAAATCAGTAACTTGACTTCTCAGGGACGACCAGTACTCGTAGGTACCACTTCCGTGGAAATCTCAGAAGTATTGAGCCGCATGCTCAACATCCGTGGTATCAAGCACAATGTACTCAATGCTAAGCAACACCAACGTGAGGCAGAGATCGTGTCTGATGCAGGTAAATCTGGAGCTGTGACAATAGCAACAAACATGGCAGGTCGTGGTACCGATATCAAGATCAGCGAAGAAGTCAAACAAGCCGGTGGACTAGCGATCATAGCAACAGAAAGACATGATTCTAGGCGTGTAGATAGACAGTTGAGAGGTAGAGCGGGACGTCAGGGAGATCCAGGTAGTTCTCAGTTTTATGTATCGCTAGAGGACAATTTGATGCGTCTATTCCAGTCAGAGCGTATAGCTAGTGTGATGGACAGAATGGGACACGTAGACGGCGAGGTGATCCAACATTCGATGGTTTCTAAATCAATCGAACGAGCGCAGAAAAAAGTAGAAGAAAACAACTTCGGCGTTCGTAAGAGATTACTTGAGTATGACGATGTGATGAATATTCAACGTGAGGCAATCTACAAAAAACGTAACAATGCATTGAGCGGAGAGCGACTTTCGGTAGATCTAAATAGTATGTTTATCGGTGCTGTCGAAGATGTGGTTATTTCCAACAAAAATGCCAGGGATTTTGAAGGTTTCAGAAATGACTGCCTCACTACCTTAGGTATTGACTCGCAGATCGATGAAACGTCATTTAATTCGACGTCGCTAGATGCACTGATCAATCAAACCATTGATGAAGCCTTACATCATTATGACTTCAAAACC
>JANMMV010000699.1:0-1827 GCA_031373565.1 Saprospiraceae bacterium | reverse complement strand
GCAGCTCAATGCCGGTATCGACAGACCAGTTGCTGCCACCGTCGGCACGCGGATCCTTGAAGCTGCCATCGATCCGGGCATAAGCCACGCTGATCCGATCGCGTGAGAAAGGCGCGCCTGCGCCACCGCTGAAGGTCTTTGCAAGGATATTTCCATTGCCCGCGTCATTTGTAGATAGGTCATATTTGCCGACAAGGGGCTCTTTGACCAATGAAATATATACATTTTTGAAACCAGCCTTTGTCGCATCTTCACTGCCATAGATTGAAAATAAATCAACAGCTATCTTTTGTGCATATGCGGAAGAACCAGTAATCTTGTAGGGTGACCCATCGATGGTGCATTCAAAAACATCGGAAGTACCACCATTGTTGTTGTCAGTATCGTCGTCATTGCCACATGAAAAGAGAACTACTGATAACAAAAAGAAGATAAAATAATTTCGTAACATATTAAATTTTATTTAGATATTGAGAAAATAGCAAAGACCAGCTGGTGTTCGCTGACCTTTGCTTTGTGAATTAATAAAGTATTATGGTTTTACAAATATTTTATGTGTAGAAACGTGCTGATTACAATCAGTAATACGTACTAAGTAGATGCCTTCTATTGCATTTTCTAACGATATAAAAATCTCATTCGTCCCAAGGTCAAATCTATTGGTTTGAACAAGCATTCCGTTCATATTATAAATAGCATATTTCGTAATTTTTGCATCTGATTTGATTGTAAAATCACCATGATTTGGGTTGGGAGAAAGGGCTACTTCCGGATCTGAATCTACCTTGGAATTTCTATTTTCGAGTTCAATACTAGAAAGAGAACCTTCATCTGCGTGATCAAGATCATAAGAAGGCCTATTTTGCGCAGGTGCTACAATATTAACATCATAGTCTTCGATCTCTCCTCTTGATGCGACGGGCACACATGGAGAGATGGAAAAGCCTTGGTTTTGCCGCACCATCACTATTCTAATTTTGATTTGGCCAGTGACAGTTGTTGTTGGTACTGTTAAGGAATATGTTCTAATACTACCATTCGAAATCAAACCTACACCTACGACTCTTTCCGTAATTTCGAAAGTACCATTTCCGTTGACATCTAAGTACGTTGCAAAATCTTGATTATAATTTTGTCCACTGAAGCCTGCACTTACTTTCAATTGGTAGGTACCTCCTTTGACTAGTGTGGTTGGCATGTTTTGATAGGTGTATCCATTAGGTTCTGCGCCTGAAACTCTCAGCAGTGTGTTTAACTTAAAATAGTCAATCCACTCAGCACTATTATTTAACGAAACACAATTTGTTGTAAATGTAAAAGGAGTAGAATATGCGCTTTGAGATGCACCACATATCGTCGCAATTCTAAAGTGATAGGCGGTATTTAAGGTCAATCCTGTTACTAATAATTGTGTGTTTGTATTGTTTGTTGATGTCGTCCAATTGCTCGAATTGACTGCCTTGTATTGAATTGAATATCCAGTAGCTCCTGAAACGGAAGCCCAGTTGAGTCTTGCACTTGTATTCGTCAGGTTTAATACAATTAGTGAAGTCGACACACCACAAGGTGGTCCAAGGGTTGTAAATTGAGAGACCACAGGCGCACTATCATAATAAGCGCAATTAAGGTTTGCACACCATTCATAGGTTGTATTCGGCGTGAGGTTATTTAACTGCCAGCTATTATTTAGCGAAAAATTCGTTAATGGAGTCCATGATCCACCGATGGGTCTATAAGCTAGGATTACACCTCGCTCGTACATAGGGTCTGATGCATATGGATTTAACCAGTTAAGCGTAGCGCTCGTTTGCGTAATATTTGTGGTAC
>JANMMV010000698.1:0-2815 GCA_031373565.1 Saprospiraceae bacterium | reverse complement strand
GTCCATTTACTTCCACATAAACTTGCGGTAATTGTTGCAAAGTTAATGTGCCATTTGGATTAAATGGATTAGACCATTTTACGTCTGTGTAAACGTTGGTGCCCGTCAATGTTTGTAAGAAGGCGACCAAATTATTTTTTTGGGCTACGCTCAAATTAAGATTTTGGCCTGTGCTTGGAGGCGGACCTTTCAATCTATTGTCAAGATTTGGATTAGTCGCAGGATTAAAGGTTATAAGGTTGTAATGATTAATCACATCTAGGAGCGTTGCTTTCGATCCATCATGCATCAGTGGACCATTTGAGACACCATTGATACCTACTACGTTTCGTAGTGAAGGCGCTCTGAATACAATAATGTCGGGTGTACCTTGATTGGGAAGATTGCCTGTAATGTTGTTATTGAGTGAATTGGGGTCAATATCAAATTCGGGCGCACGATGACATCCTTGACATCCTGCACCATTGGGTGGAGGTGTGAGGAATAATGTTTTACCAGCGTTTTCAGCTGCTGTAAAATTGGTGAAGTTAGCATTTAAATTATTATTAGCAGCGGCAAGTCCAACATCAAATTTCGAATCAAATGATTGGATACTTCTGACAAATTGTGCCAGAGCATCTTGTATTTTTGCTTCCGTGATCACCGTGTTTCCAAATGCTAATGTAAACAAGGTGTCATAGTAAGTAATCATATCTAATTTCCTAACCAAAGAGTCAATATTGGGATCTCCACCAGTTCCACTAAATCCCATTTCAATATGGTCTTTTATGGGTCTTGTGGTTTGGTTTTCAAGTGTAGAGGCTCGCTCGTCCCAGAAAAACTTTACCTCTGTCCCAAATCTCGCATTCACTAATCGCATACTGTGCCTATTTGTATTGCCAGCGACTCCTTGACTTTGGATAGGGACGTCACCAAAAGCGAATTGTTGTTTGTGACAACTACTACATGAAATAGTGTTCAGTCGAGATAGATTCTTGTCATAAAACAAAACTCTACCTAAAGTAGCTATTTCATTAGTGATGGCATTGCCCGCCGTATTGTCCTTTGTAATATAGGTCGGTTTGGATTGGCTTTCGTAATTAAACAAATTATCCAAATCAATGGCTGAACTAAGTATTACCACTATAACGATACTTGAAAAAACTACAAAAATTTTGCGCATGATGTTTTGTTTGATGTTAATGAATATTCGAAACTAAATAACAAATCTATGTAATAGATATAATACTTAGACGACAACCGCTCCTTGATCCCGAACAACCTTATTTTCTACCAGAATAATTCTATGAGGTTGCATCCCATTTAGCTTTACAAATAAGAATGATTATTAAAAACTTTAGACGACTTTCTTTTATCATTCCTTCGGTTCTAGTAAAAGAATTTCTTTTGGATAGTAAAAGGCAGGGTTAAATAGGAATTTTTTGTCAGTAAGTGTCAGCAGAAAAGCAATGATATCTACTTTTTCGTTGGATGTAAGTACTATTGGATCCTGCAATTGCCGAGCCAAAGTTTTACTTTTTTGGATACCTTTGGCGTAGTGATTTAATACTTGTGGCAGGTTCTTAAAACGACCATCATGCATATATGGGAAAGAAAATTCGATATTGCGAAGACTCGGAACTTTAAACTTTAGAGAGTCAGTGGGATTTTTTGTTACTATGTATCTACCATAATCATTTAAGGTCGGATCAACAGATAAACCATTATTCTTAAAATCATCATTGGTAAATAATGGCTCGGTGTGACATGACGAACAGTTCTTTTTGAATAAAAAATACCCATTACGCTCTTGGGATGTAAAAACAGCTTTTTTTAACATCACACTATCATATTTAGATTGTGATGAAACCAAAGTGAGCATAAACTGAGAAATCGCTTTTAGTGTATGCTCGCCCGTAATGATCGAGTCACCAAATGAGTAATAAAATAGTCTTGGGTATATCTTGCTTTTTTGCAATTTTGAAATAGCATTGACGATAGTCTCATCCATTTCATTTTGGCTTGTGATTGGTGCTAATGATTGCATATCTAAATGGTTGATAGCCCCGTCCCTCATAAAAGTTCTTTGCCATGCCAAATTCATCAAAGTCGGCGTATTACGAAAACCAATTCTGTCTTCTATTCCATGACTGAGTGCATGATCAACATGCGTAAAAGCAGAGAATTGGGAGTGGCAACTTGCACATGATATAGTATTGTCGCGCGACAGTATAGGATCATAAAACAAGGCCCTTCCCAGTTGTACTTTTTCGTTGGTTAAGTTATTATTTGAAAAATCATATGTAGGAGTCGGAAAATTTGATGGCACTTCAAATGGAAATTCATTTGCGTATCGAAATGCTATGAATACAAAAACTAGAACTATGAAATTGATTGAATTTTTATTCACATCCTGTTTATTGAAAATGATTGCGCTGCTTTTTCGGAAAGTCTCATAGCCTCTTGACTAGGTGACATGATATGATCAAGCTCAGAGAGATTGATTTGATTTAAGAAGCTTTTCACATCAAAATTTACATCCATTTTGCTAGGAGAAGAATTAACTGGAAAAGATATCGTTTTCAAGCAATTAAATGGTGAATGATACCCTCCAAGGTGAAATTGAAATTCGTTGTTTCGAGCTGTACTCAATTTGCTTCGCCCTTCAAGTTTAAAATTGATGTAGCCACTTTGCCACGCCCAGTACATACCCTTGGTGGGATCCAGATCACCGCCCATCGCACCACTAACATTTGTAGTACTATCTATTCCTAATTCAAATCTCAGTTCGTTAAAGACTAATTTTTGACTATTATCGATAGATATTAAAAATGGA
>JANMMV010000696.1:0-1786 GCA_031373565.1 Saprospiraceae bacterium | reverse complement strand
CAATAAGTACCAAACAAAACCGCTCCAATTTTCTTAAGATGTTGTGCAAGTTGTTGTTCTGCATTCTCGGTTGCAGGCGCAGGTGCAGGAATATTTTGTGGTTGATTTGTTGAAGAAACTGTTGGTTTTGCGGTGGGAACTGGAGCAGGCTCACATGCTTTCATCGATTTGGTTATAGCATCGGGAATCTTTCCTTTTAATTTAAATGTTTCACCAGCTTGGTCAAATTCGTCAGGACTGAATGACACTTTGATTTTCCCGATAAAACAGTTGCAGTATGTTTTTGTTCCACCTGATGCTTGACAGCCTTCTATGTAAGCTTTAACAACCTCAGGTGTAAAGGTTCGCTTTTGGGCTGCGGTAGATGCTACTGGTGAAGCAGTTATTGCTGGAGTTGTTGCATTTAGAGCAGTCTTTGCTTGGGGGGATTCCTGACTGCATCCAATTACATTAGCCAATGAAAATAAGGTGAGTAGGTAGGCGATCGCTGAATTATGCTTTTTTAAAAATTTCATAAGTTTCTTGATTAAAGATAAATAAACTTTCTAGCAGCTTTTATATAGATGCATATTTTATTGGCTATCTAGCCTATGAACGCAAATGGACTCGAACCATCGACCCCCACGATGTCAAAGTGGTATCTTCATTTGCTAGAAAGTTTGTAGAGTAAGACTTTTGGGCATTGTCAACAAGGTGACGGGGTAAAAATCGGGGCAATTGATTTTTTCTTACAAACAATTATACATTTGCAAGTCAGGGATTAATCATGCAGTAAAGTGAAATAAAAGTAGTTGGGATGAGTACCGAAAGCGATCAAATGATGGACATTTTTTAGCAATTTTATCGAACTTGGATCGAGTCCATTTTCGATTTCTTCAATGACAATTAATGGCGGCGGTGTGGGATGGCGATCGCCTTTTGAGTTTTGTGATATGTGTGGTGTCGCTTGATTGCGAACATACTCAAAACCACGCCAAGGACGCATTGCGGTATCTAAGTTTGATTCAACGATCGTTTTGTAGGTTTCTAAGGCTTCGATAATGTTGCTTTTACCAGAGCCATTATTGCCAATAAAAACGGTTAGCGGAGTCAGTCGAATCGCTTTGCTGTCACGAACAGCTTTAAAGTTTTTGATGCGTAGTGATTTAAGCATTAGGCGATCGCAAAGCCATTGTATTGACGCATAAATGGAGCATGGTAAGCTAACACGATGTCAGTTTTGGGGATGCCTTGGTCGGTGAATTCATTGGCAACGCCGATCTCAGTGCCGTCATATTGAATCCAGATTTTGCCATCTTCTATATCAATATGGATTAAGGCTCCAAATACTCGCCGATCGCCTTGCCAACCAGTACGCAGCAGTTGATAGCGATCGCGCTCTCGATCAAATACTAACTTCATCGCAATCTCGCCATATACAGGTTTAACTTGGCTATGTTCGGTAAGAATTTCTTGAATAATTTGGCGATACTGTTCTAGTTTATCCATTGTATATCTCCAGTTTGAATGTTATAGACTAAAAGAAGAATTTGTTGGTCTTGAACGATTTCTGTGATAAATCTCAGTGTGACGACTCCCAGCCCTAACTCGCGGACGAGTATAGGGTGGGCTTCTCTGCTAATCCTGCTATTGCATCGGAAACACGCTGAGCTTTGTTTTAAGTCCACGGAGCGCCCCTCCGCAGACTATTAATTTCTTACCTTGTACCCTACGACTTTTACTGCCTTGGATGAAATGCGGGTTTCTCGCGCTATCAGGCAAACCTATGGAAAATCGTACTTTCAAG
>JANMMV010000689.1:0-2768 GCA_031373565.1 Saprospiraceae bacterium | reverse complement strand
ATGGTGCCGGTGCTTCTGATGCTTTGGGCATAACACTGGTCAATAACGAACTTAATAATTATGTAGCGCATTACAATTTCTGGGATGATCAGAATGCCTCTTGGTGGCTATAGCTGATATGTCCTACTTGTGCTACTCTTGATGAAATCCGGTTCAATAATTTAACAAATGCATGGAAAAGGGGTGTCGATTGGTTCCCGACGCTCAATCCGACATGGAAGGACCTGATCGGTGCATTGGATGTGGAAGTGTATCAGGCTGGTTGCCAGTGTGAATATTATGATTATGGCAACCTTACTGGAACCCAGATTTTTTATGGCAATACAGACTGTGAATCTTTAGAATCAGGTAGCAATACATCATCAGTGGAGTGCCAACCATTTTATGAAGTATACTCGGCTACCGAGCCATCCGATGCCTTCATCCTTGCACAGTCCGCCATGGATATGCCCGGAGCTAATTATCAACCTAGAGTTATGTTAGGCTCAAATCATCTACAGATGCGCAATGATAGCGAGATGGAAAAAGCTGTAAATGCGATATTCTTGTTTGGTTTAGGCCAGCCATATTTTATGACAGATGTTAGGTAGTATGAAAAATATGACTTATCTATTTATCATGTTTTTAATCTTTGCCTCTTGCGACAAAGAAGATCCTACACCCATACCGCATATAGTACAGCTAAAGATATTTGAGATGGTGTGGAATACTAGAATATACGAAGCGCCACTTGAGAATGTAGGTTCGGACAATGCCTATATTTATAATGATTTGTATATTGTTACTGGTGGACATGGTTCTAATTATGACCCTAGTCTTTTTGCATATAATACTAAGTCAGGAAAGTTGGCTTGGAAGTGGACACAAACAGGTAAATATCGGCAGTCAGGAATCAATCTTGTGGGGAAGGATAACGTGCTAATTTTGTCTGATGTCAAAGGTATAATGGCTTTTGATATTGAGACACAACAATTAATGTGGGAGCATATCCATACAGATCCAATAAAATTTTTAGGAAATGTGGGAGAGCTACCTATATACGGTGATTATGTTTACAAAAGCTTAAGTTTTGATAACTTTTATGGTCCAAGATGTTTAGTAAGATACCACCTAATTTCAGGCAAGGAAGAAAAAATTTATACATTTCAGTTGGAAGCTGATGGCAAATCAGCAAATTTGTCTCCACCTGCTTTTTCAATAAATCCTGCCAAAGATACAATAATGTTCTTGGTTCACGGTAGAACTAGGGTTGATTTAGCACCTGAAGAATCTCCTACTAATTTGGTAGCTTACAATCTTTCTAAAAGAAAAATTGAATGGACGCTTGAAGAGTTTACTCCTTGGGGAACAAATACTTTATATCCACCATCGGTATATAACAACACCGTCATGGTAGCAGGTGACTGGAGTATCTACGGAGTCGATATCCTGACGGGCAAAGTCAAATGGCGGACCCAGTTTACTAATCTACCTTGGTTAGGTAATTTTCCTTCGACTAAGCATCTACTTGTAGATAACAGAATCTATGTAAATTCGGGTTTGTTTAGTGTAATGTGTCTTGATGCCACTAATGGTTCTGTCTTATGGCACAACAAAAATGCGTCCGCGAATTGTAGCCCCAATATGCTTTATCATGACGATATGCTTATCATAGGTAGTTTTGGTTTGGGGTCGGTCGTCATCATGGATGGTCTCAAAGGTAATGTAATCCACAGCGAGCGTGGCGAACGTACTTATTACACAGATGTACTCTATGATAAAGTTACTGATATGTATTTTGTTCAGGATTTTGCACAGGCAGTCGGTTTTAAGATTAATAAACCAAAGTAATATTCTAATCAAGTAAATAAAGAGTCCGCCATGGATATGCCTGGAGCTAATTATGAACCGCGTGAGATGCTTGGCTCTAACCATCTACAGATGCGTAATGATAGCAAAATGGGAGAAGCTGTTGAAGTTATATTTAGATTCTGTTTGGGTAGAACTTATTTTAAGACAGATCTAAGATAATAATATGCGCACCATGATATTTAATATATTAATATTGATGTTCTTATCCTGTGACAGAGATACAGAAAACAATAATGGTGATATCACAGTAAGCCCATTTTTTGAGATAAAATGGGTCACTAGGATCGATACTACAAAAGAAGTTATAGGAACTGATCATACACAACTATACAAAGATTGGGTGATAGTAGGAGGAGATATACATGAACCTGCTAAAATCATAGCGTTTAACAAAAGGACAGGAAAGAAAGAATGGGAGGTAAATAACTCCAATGGTAAATTGAAATATGATATTTCCAAATCAAGTGTTTATCAAAATATGTATGTAGGCGTAACTCCTAAAGGCTTAGTAGGCATAGATATGGACAAAAGGGTTGTTGCCTGGGAGGTTGATTTTAGTCCTTGGGAAGGAGGCCTAGGCTCAAGCGTAGTTGCTAAAGATGGCTTTTTGTACCATAATATGATAACAAAGTTTGGTACTGACTATTCAAGCATTTTTCTATTGAAAGTAAATATCCTGACAGGAAAGTTTGAGATAATACAAAAGTTTCTTCATGATACATTAGGGTTAAAACATATCTCACCGCCTGTATTTTACGATGACAAGATGGAAGATCGTACTTTGATCATATACAATTATTTCCCAAATTACGATAGTACGCCCGAAACAGGAATTCAATACATAGAAGCTAGAGATTTGGCAACTATGGATGTGGTATGGAGTACATTTTTGACCGATACCTATGGAGGAAATGGAT
>JANMMV010000670.1:0-2799 GCA_031373565.1 Saprospiraceae bacterium | reverse complement strand
GATGAGTCTTCGCTAACTGGTGAGTCACTTCCTAGTCTGAAAAATATAGAAACGCTCGTGAAAGAAACCGTTCTTGGTGATCGAGTTAATATGGTTTTTAAAGGTTCGTCAGTTATGAATGGTAAAGGCAAAGCTGTGATTACGGGTATAGCCAAAGATACAGAATTGGGTAGAATTACATCACTGGTTGAGAGCGCTGACACTACAATTACGCCGCTAGATAAGAAATTGAATGCCTTAAGCAAAAAATTGATTTGGATTACATTGGTGATGACAGCCATTTTTGCAGTTACAGGTTTCATTCAAGGAAAAGAATGGTTGTTAATTCTCGAAACTTCCATCGCCTTGTCGGTAGCAGCTTTTCCAGAGGGACTTCCTATTGTAGCTACTGTCGCGCTATCCTACGGTATGCTTTTGATGGCAAGGCGTAATGCCATTGTAAAAATACTTTCAGCTGTCGAAACACTGGGTAGCACTAGCATCATATTGACTGATAAAACGGGAACGCTCACTGAAAACAAAATTTATGTAGATACATTTAGTTTTCCTGATGAAATAGCGAAGGTTAGTATTGAAGACAAAAGCTTGGTAATGGCAGATGGTGAAATAAAGAATATAGAGAATTTCGAAAAGTTAAAAATAGTAGGGGCCTTATGTAACAATGCTACTTTTGAAATAAATGATAACAAAGAAAAGGAGATCGGTGATCCTATTGAAATTGCATTAATCCATTTGGTCAATGCTACTGGAACAACTGCCCTAGAGATCCAAAAGCAATTTAATCGAATTGGTGAAGTGCCCTTTAATGCGGAGACAAAAATGATGGCGACTGTCCATACAAGTGAGCATGGTAATTTTGTAGCTGCAAAGGGTTCTGTTGAGCAATTGTTAGAAAAATGTACAAAAATGCTAGTCAAACAATCTACTATTGCACTGACCAAAGCAGACAAAAAGAAAATGCTAAAAGTATCCGAGGATTTATCTGAAGATGGGTTGCGTGTTTTGGGCTTTGCTTTTAAAGAAGAGAAGGAAGTTGATGTTGATAATATGTTACATGAAATGATCTATATTGGCTCCATTGGTTTTCTGGATCCACCACGGATAGAAATCAAAAAAGCAATCATCACCTGCCGAGACGCTGGCATTAAGGTAGTCATGATCACTGGTGATCATCCCAAAACTGCATTGAATATTGCAAAAAAAGTCGGACTAGTAGATGAAAACGAACAAACTGTCATCGTTGGTAATGATTTGCCTGAATCAAAGTCGATGACAAAAGAATGGAAACATCGTATACTATCATGTGCTGTATTCGCTAGAACTACGCCAAAACAGAAATTAGATATTGCCGATGTTTTTCAAAAAGCAGGCAATATTGTTGCTATGACTGGTGATGGAGTGAATGATGCACCAGCATTAAAAAAGGCAGATGTCGGTATTGCTATGGGTTTGCGAGGTACGCAAGTTGCAAAAGAAACGGCCAGTATTGTTTTGAAAAATGACTCCTTCAATTCCATTGCAGAAGCAGTAGGTCATGGTCGTGAAATCTTTAATAATATCAAAAAATTTGTTGTTTACTTAGTTTCTTGCAATTTGAGCGAAATCTTTATTGTCACTATTATGGGCTTTTTGGCACCCGCATCCACTGTTTTACCGCTTCAAATTTTGTTTTTAAATATGGTAACAGATGTTTTTCCTGCTTTGGCCTTAGGTCTTGGAACGGGTGACAAAACGGTCATGAAAGTACCTCCTAGAGACCCAAAAGAGGACATTGTAACTAACAAAGATAGGGTTGCCATCGGATTATACGCTGCCATCATCACACTTTCTGTTATCGCTGCCTTATTATATTGTAGAGAATTTATTACGGCAGATCACAAAGTTTTAAATAATGTAGCTTTTGTTACACTGGCCCTAGCTCAGTTATTTCATGTTTTTAATATGTCTTCGGCAAAGTCAAAGTTATTTACCAATGAAATTACTAAAAACAAATTCGTGTGGTATGCTTTAATAATATGCGTAGGTCTGATCGCATTTGTCTTTTTAGTCCCGCAAATGCGATTGGTGTTGGGTTTGGGAGTACTATCTATTGCAGTTTGGACTGTATCATTGATAGCGAGTTTAATACCGCTCATCGTAATTCAGATTTATAAAGCAGTAAAAAAGAAGTCCACTCATAAAATGCTGCTTTATAGATAGTCACGCAATAGTACGGTGGCTGGTATTGCATTTTGGTTGTGCTAAAACAAGAATATATTCGAAGCAGTTCAAGATGGTTTGCTTGTGGCACAGCTACAACTATGAATGAAGGCTAAGAACTGTGCTGAAAGGAAGATGTCAAGATGTATAATAGATCATTCGAATCAATTGGTAGACTGCTTTTGCAAAAAAAAAACATAAAATATGTGAAGATTACAATTTTAAATTTTTATTGTATAACAAGAACCTTGCAGAGATGCTCACCTTTGTGTATTATTTAATACGTTTAAAATACAACGAAATGTTTAAAAAAATTTCAATCCTTAGTACATTTATCATTGGTAGCCTGTTCACTCTAAGTGCACAAACGCTATCAATCGGACCAGTCGCTGGTATCAATATTTCGAAATTTTCTGATGCCACCAACGCAGAAAATTTGGTTGGATTGTCGGTAGGTGCACTAGCCAATTACAGTGTGAACGAACATGTAGGCCTAAGCGCAAAATTATTGTATTCACAATTAGGTTCTACATATGCAAATACAAGTGCGGAAACTCGTCTTAACTATATACAACTGCCTGTTTCATTGGTCTATTATTT
>JANMMV010000641.1:0-3355 GCA_031373565.1 Saprospiraceae bacterium | reverse complement strand
CAATAATGTAACAAGTAAGTAAGCTATCAGGACCAACTTCGGCATCCCATACAACTGTGTTGTTGATGCTTGTGTCCACATAGCACTTTAATAAATTCATCGATTTATCTATAGAATATAAAAGTGCCTTGCCTCCGTCATTTATGTACCCTAGCCCACTAAAATATAACACCTTAGTGTCGCTACACAAAAAATTGATAAGACTACCGGAAATCCTATTCAATGGGTCACTATAGACATGCTCATCAATAACTTTTCCATCAAGTTTCATTCTATTAATCAAACTTTTTCCTTGAATTAGATTATAATTTCCACCCACATACAATGTATCGTTTAGTAATAGCATAGTGGCAGAACCTACATCTGTATGAATAAGCTCAGTATTCCATAATGGACTTCCTAAATAGTCAAAACTTGAAACTTCACTACATTCCGACAATTCACATTTTTTTCCCGTACTGATGACGACAGAATTTTTATAATCAAGGATGCTATAAAAGGTTGCTGTCCTTTCTTTAGGGTATGTTTTATAAAAATATTGACACCAGCAAAATGCTGGTGTCAATAATAATATCATTACATTTACATACTTCATACCTATTTGACAATTACCCATTTTTGTGTTTTTATTGCTTGACCATTGCCATAGAGTGCGACTACAAAAACACCATTGGTAAGATCAGTTTCTACATTATTTTCAATTTGGGATAAATTTGAACGGTAAACTTCTTTACCAGTCATATTGTGCACAGTTATCATGTATTTAACATCACTATCGTAAGCAGGTATTGTGATCGTCACAGACCCATCGCTTGATGGATTGGGCATGATGAAACTAGTACTTATATTATCTATTTTACTTCTAATCTGAGTATTACCCGATAAATGTGTCAAAGTAACAGGCACCTTCTGTCCAGTCAATGTATAATATATGGATCGAGAAAAACCAGCTAATGGGTGCTTGCGGAGGCCAGCGGTGTAGAGTGACGACAAAATAGTGCTGGATGGATTGTATTCTGCGCGGTCAGAGAGGTAATCAAGTATGACATGTTGGGACTGGACAAATTCTGTCTCACCTACGTCGCCAGGACTAAGGTTGCTAAGCATTGTCCTAGATCTCGTCATATTACCTGTTTCTGCTACAAGGCCGTATGCCATGGATTGGTATCTAAACTCTGGCTGAGCGAGGAGAAACTGTACAGTACTTTCACGACCGCTTTGGTCTTTGTCTTCTTTTGCTTTTAATTTTATAAAACGATCTAAACATTGTTTGTATTTGGCAATTAACCATCGCTTGGTCCATGGATTGATATTGGTGGCGTTTTGAATCCTGAGTATTTCTGCACGTAAGAGGTTAATTGCTTGCTGAAGTGTGGTAGTATTGTCATACATACAATTGCGAACTATTAGCGGTAATGAGCCATAAATGGCAGAACCAGAGCCACAAGTAAAAAGTACCTCATTACTTGATAATTCTTCAGCAAAATTTCCTGTACCTGGTCGTTTTACAAGTTGAGGTGTAATATTGTCTTTTACATAATATTCAAAAAAATCAGACGCCAGCCCTGTACCCACCCGTCCACTGGCAAAGAAGATATTGCCTGCTTCTTCATCTTCATCTCCTTGTCTAAGTCCTATGGATGACGCTTCGTTCACTTCGATAGATAGCTCTGACGTGTTTTCAAAACAATTCCTTCGAAATATTGTACTGTTGGCGCCTGAAACACTATTACCATAGGAGTTATCAAAAAAATTATTCTGTTGGATATCATTAGTCAAACTTAACCCTGAATCATTGATCCAAGTACCTTCA
Source organism: Saprospiraceae bacterium (assembly GCA_031373565.1). Lineage (GTDB taxonomy): Bacteria > Bacteroidota > Bacteroidia > Chitinophagales > Saprospiraceae > OLB9. The sequence continues at coordinate 1,542 of JANMMV010000641.1, read as the reverse complement.
GGAGAATCATGGAAGTCATTTCTTTGTATATCAAAATCTAGCTCCCCTAGTGAAAAAACACCAGTTCCAAAAAACTGATTGTTATGAATCATAAAATCTGTCGCGTTAGAGAATGCGTCGATCCACAGCCCCGTCCCATTTACTGGAGATGTATTATAAAACCGATTATTAATGAATGTACTTCCTATAAAATTTGGAAAAATATTATCAAATACTACCTCTCCATTAAAATCGTTGTTATCAGCTAATAAAGATGAGGTGATAGCATAGACATCTTTGGGATTTTGATTAAAATCATTATTCTTAAGACTTAGCCCATTACTGCCATCTAGATAGATAGGATAGTCAATATCTGTAAAAAAAGAGCCGATAATCGTACTAAGCTCATTTACTCCGTACAATGGTCCTAACTTCACGCCAAAATCACAATGTCTAATGATGCAGTTAGGTTGAATATCAACTTTAGCACCACCGACATTAGATGTGGACAAAAAAACTACTTGATCTATCGCATCAATGGCCGTTTTAGCGTGCTCGATTATAGCCCCATTTTTTAAAATTACATTTGTAGATGGCTGCCCTAGTCCCCAAACATAAGCAAGATCTGCTTTAACTTTGATTCCCTTCCAAGATGTAGAAAGTGGGCATCTTGTAAGTGTTCCGCGATCGATAATTAGTTGTCCGCCTTGCTCGACGACAATTTCTGATAACGCTGAAAATTTCACTTCTGATTTAATGGTCAACGACCCACCACTTTTAATAATTATTTGACCATTAATGGTGATTGGGAAGGTATGATTATAAGTTTCATTACAATCTATTATGAATTTTTTGAATAGTACATCGCTACAATTTGCATAAAGTATATCTGGAGGGATACTTTCGTGTAATACTGCGCTGTAAACATTATTGTGCATTCGTTCTATTTGGCATCCTGTAAACTTACTCCTACATTCTTGGGGACTGTACGACATAATATTGGAGATTTCAGACGTTAGTGATTCTTTGGTAAATGTTATATTATTGCATACCAGTGGAGTATTATCACTAAATTGACAAGTTATCGGGTCCACATAAACTCTAAAGTTAGGAGCAGGTTTTGTATCATCACACAGATCTGACGCAGGTACACTAGGTTGACATACTCCTTGAAATGTGTGATATAATCCAAAGCCATGGCCTATTTCGTGAGCAAATGTCGAAGTATGAAGACTGGCAAATGGTATATATACCTCATCCCCGGGAATTGTGAATGATGCTCCTTTCATATCGTCATTTGACGCCTTATTTATGTGAACAGTTACTCCGTCAAATTTTTTATTCGGTTGATCTTCAAAATCTCGCCAATCATCAGTAGAAGCCAAATCAAGTCGATCTGTAATAATTTCATACTCGCATCTCCTGAAAAAAAATGTAAATTCTTGGATACCATTAAATCTAAAATGTGCATTTAAGATTTCTATAGCCTCATGAAGTTCGGCAAAACTAGGATCCGATTCTCCAATGTTTCGATAAAATTTAAAATAAATTTTAACAATTTTT
>JANMMV010000634.1:0-2598 GCA_031373565.1 Saprospiraceae bacterium | reverse complement strand
CCAGTTTTTCTTCCAAATGCTTATTTTGGGATGTTAACGAATCAATGACAACCATCCATTTATCTTCATTTGGGACACAAGGATGTTGAAAGAAAAAATGAAGTGTTGCCGCCGATAAAATGCCACCAAGCGCAAACATAAAGCATAATGGCAACCACTTTCTGTTTTTTCTAATCGGAGCATGATGTCGTATATCATTCCACAATTGATCCGTATCTACTTCCGCAGATAAGCTACTCAATTGCGCTTTGATTTCGTTTTCGTTATATGGCATCTTTTTGTTATTATGGTTTTAAACAGTTCTGGCATAGGCCAACTGTCTATGATTTATATTTTAGTGTACTCGCTTCCAAATATTTTGAACCTTCGATTTTTTCCTGCAGCGACTTTCTGGCGCGGGTTAGATAAACTCTGCTACTTGATTCGGGAATCCCCAACAAATTTCCAATCTCCGCGTGATTATACCCTTCTACTATGTGCATATTAAAAATGATCCTTTGTAGTTCCGGCAACTTGTTGATCACCGTCATTAAATCTTCTGCGCCAAATGAGTATGAATCACTGTACCCATTTGTGTCTTGCAGATCCACAACGGTCAAATCAAATAATTGCTTTTTGTTTCTGATATCCCTGAGACATTCGCGCACCACAATTTTTTTCAACCATCCTTCAAATGAACCTGTCCCTGCGTAGGCATTTATGGATTTAAAAATCGCAATCATACTTTCTTGCAATACATCTTTAGCCTGGTCAACATCTTTTACATATCGTATACATACAGCCATCAATGTGGGAGCATATTGATCAATTAAAGCCTTAAATGCTTTTTCTTGGCCTTGTTTACAACCTTTTATGATGTCAATCTGATCCAAGGTCTTATTGCTTTACTTGAAACTCGCCAGAAATATTTTTATACACTGCGCCTAACGGATTCAATGTTTTCAACCAAAACCTGCCTGTAAAATTACCTTTGACTAGCTTTTCATCTTGATTGAAATAGGTCAACTCGATCTTTTGGAAACCACAATTAGTGGAAGAACCGCAATTAAGTTCTATGCCAAAGCCACCTATCTGGTCATCATTCCAAATGATATTGGCTTTACTATTGTCCAGAACACCAACCTGATTGTTATGATTAAACTTCAAATTTAATTCATCGATGAAATCCTTTTTGGACGCTATTTGTAATATATTTGTGTCTAGCGTTTTTGTAAATGTTGTAAATATCCTTACTGAGCCATCTATATTCAATGTTACATACTCATCTTTTACATCCGAGCATAGATATATTTTACCGATATCCATTTTGCTGTTGACATCTTTAAGTAAGGTCGTTTGGAAATCAGCTGCCACAGAAGTAAAAAATACAGCAACATTTTCACCCGCACAGAGTGGTACGGTCAGCTTAAAATTTGTACTATCGATGTACAATGTTTTGTTGATGCTCGCAGAACGTATATTAAGAAATCCTTCTCCTATGGGTTGGTCCTTACAATCTAAGAATTGACCTTTTACTTCATAAGGCACTAACTGACCCGAGGTCGTGTTAAATATACCAGCATCAAAACTTTCTCCGGTGGCTTTAACGCTTTTTGTTTCTGCAGCACTGCACAAGGACTCATGAATGATGCTAATGTTTTCTCCTTCTGGTACAATGGCTTCCCATCTGCCGCTATTCGATGTCAGTACTTGTTCACTAAAACCGGCCGCCTTTAAGGTAATCCAAGCTTGCCTAGTGGGTGAGTTATTGGTCATCCACTGGCCTTTTAAGATGGTGAAAGCTTTGCGCTTTGCAATGCAATACGTTCCCGGACGACTTGTGAATATAGCTTGATTGGATGCGACATCTTGTTGAAAGGTCCATGCGTGGCTATTGGCATCATAATAAAATAAGGCGCTTCCACTCTTTACGGCTGACAATTGAATGGAGATAGGTTTTGTTAAGGTCAGCTTTTGTTTATCTGCGGAATAGATCTTAAACTCAAATGCATCCTCCATTTCAAGAAGCCATAATTGGTTATCTTTTATGCCAAATTTCCCTCCGGGCAAGGATCTTAGGTGACTCTCCTTTTGGACATCGAAGTGAATGTACCTGGTTTCTATTTGTCCAGTATAGCTTTGGTTTACATTAACCTGATAATTGTCTTTGGTCAGGTTTATCTGTACATCTGAAGAGATAGGTATCATAAAATCTTCATTGCTAGCAAAAGACTTGTTTTGTTTATTGGTAAATAGATTGACTTTTTTGTAGTTCACTTCATTGGCCTGTGAGTGAATCAGGTAATCGTACTCGTTTCCATTTTGATCAGTGATCCTGAGCAATTCTTCAAATTTATTGACTCTTTTACCGTTAAAATGAAAAAATGAAGACTTATTGACCACCTTGATTTCTTCGCTAAATGAAGCAGTCAAGCCCGCCATTGGTTTTTCATTTTCATCAGCCACTTCGATGACCAATTCACACGCTGCTATCACGTATCGCGGGTCGTTTTTGATGATGGTCGTCGTCGTTGTATTTTCGTCTTTAAAGCACGATGCTAACGTGATAACGAAGAGAAAGAGAGCAAATTTTTTGATCATGACTATTATTTTGTTTTG
>JANMMV010000608.1:0-5598 GCA_031373565.1 Saprospiraceae bacterium | reverse complement strand
ATAAGCATGCTATTCATTAAGTGACCAGTCGTAGTCTTGGTAAGTGATCTTAGCACTCGATTTGATAGGCAATGTTACATATTTATTCAAATACTCGACTACGCTATCGCCAAAATCAGCTTTATACCAATCAAAAATCTTGGAAATGACGAGCTTATCTGCACTGATGCTATTCGCAGGCCCGTTAATGAATTGGCTGGTCAACGATTGCATCTTGGCAGTCACATTTGCTGTCGAAAACGCTTGATTTTGTAATGGTGGGCAAGACTTGGCAGCGCAGTTGAGCGCAAAATGAATACGTGACTCACCCATTTTTCTGATGACGCCATTCTCCCATTCGTTGAGCGAAAAATAACTACTACCACTCTTCACAATACGTTCATCCCAAGGCTTTCCACCTGCTATATTTTGAATGGATTTAACGGGATAATGATCCAACACCAACTTGATGGTATTGGCATTATACACATTAAGACAGTATGCCATTTTTTCATTGCCTTTGAGCGTATTTACATCTATATCTGACATCGCAGTGATGTAGTCATTTAGACTTGCCATATTCTTTTTCCACGCCTTGTAGTTGACCGCGCCATTAGCTGAAACATACTTTGATAATAGACTATGGAATGCGTCATGGTTTGGTTTTACATTTTTGGGCGTGTCCTTGACTGTTCCCGGTACTGGTTTAATTGGTTCTGCTTTTTCTTCGATGACAAAATCACCTTGCTTCGTTTCTGTCGTCGTAGGTTTTGGATTGATGGTAGTTGTAGCGACCGGTTTTACAGTTGAACTCGTCGAAGTAGACACATTAGATGCCCCTTTTGACTTACTAGGACTAGGCGTTTGATTGGGTTGAGTGGCAGGATCTATAGTAGATACGTTGTCGCTTGTTTTGTCATCTTTTGCGACGGGAAGATCGGACGGACTTGCCATCATCGTGTCTGATGATGTTGGTACTACACTCAAACTTGTATCTATCGATCCAGGATCATGATCATTGGATTTTGCATTCTTACATCCTGACATTCCGATCAGAAGACAAATCGCTAGCAGAACTGTATTTCTATATGTTGGCATCGAACTCATTTACATGCTTATTGTAGGTTAAAAATGATTTATTTTACGGGGATGGGGAACACTTAATAGGGACAAATAGTCAATGATGTTTTAAAAAAGTTTCCATTTCTTTTTTGATCAGCGATGGAAAATAAACACGGGCAACATAAGCCCATACTAGGTAAAAGGTGATCAGCATTGATAAAAATAGCTTGGAATACATAGGGACAGTAGCCCCGCTAAAAAAATGAACATCTCTCAAAAAAAATACGGCCAGAAAACCATAAGGACTGCCCAACCACGTTACTTCTCCAAAGGTCTTCAACACGAGATAATCATCCACATTTACACCTCCTGAAATACTATCCTTATAACTATAAAAACCAAATGCTACAGCAGCAAGCGCAACGACTACCATAGGGATAATGGTAATTCCTCCATAAGTCGACATCAATACATAACTCACCAAAAAGACACAAACCACGCACAGCATTACTGGCGAAAAGAACATGTTAACAGACATCTTCCACATTGCTCGTCTCCAATACTTTTTTAGTGCTTTCTCTTTCTCTAAAGTGAAGTGGCCAAAACCAGTGATCGGAAATCGACCATATACTAAGTCTAAGGCATGGTCGAAGTCGAGGCTCGCGTCTTGTTCCATCTCATCCTCGATGGCTGATGCAAGGTGATCCACGATCTCGAATTGCACATCTTTATAAGGTACATTTCTGTTTGATACAAATTCAAAAAGTGAATCAATCTGCTTTTTAGTCAAACTATTGGCACTCATACTAAGGCGTTTTGTGTGGGTAAGGTAGGTAATAACATATTTTGCATCGTTTGGAGATAATCTTTCATCTCTTTAAGAGACAGCACATGCTGTTTAGCGCCTTTCTCCGTAATTTTATAATATTTCCGGTTTCTATTATCTACATATCGAGTATCAGATGTGATGATGCCGTCTGCTTCCAATTTATGAAGGATAGGATACAGGGCACCTTCTGTCATCAGGAGTTTATCATCACTTTTTTCCTTTACCAATTTGCTCATTTCATAACCATACATCTCTCGCTTTTCCGCTAGTAGATGTAAAATGATAGTGCTCAAACTGCCTTTGTAGAGATTAGATTTCATGCTACGAAGTTAATAAAAAAACAAATATACATAAGATTCTTAGGTATTATTTTGATTTATGTAGATATGTCCTTGCTGGTCCTTTCATACTTTCATTTTACAACAGCGTTATGCGAAAAAAGTGGCGAGTTCGATCACTAAATCAACCTTTTTAGATCAAGATTTAAAAAGTCATGCTTGTTTTATGCCACATCTTATGAAACATATTACAAATATCATACATTTGTACCATGATCATAAGAAGTAAAGCGCCATTAAGAATAGGATTAGCAGGTGGAGGTACTGACGTTAGCCCGTATAGTGATATGTACGGAGGCGCCATTCTCAATGCTACTATCTCTCTCTATGCTTATTGCAATATACAGATTAACGACAGCAGAACCATCACGATTGACGCCAATGATTTTGGTGTTTCTCAATCAATGCCTGTCACTCGGCAGCTCGAGATCGACGGTACATTGAGCTTAGTGAAAGGCGTTTATAATCGTATCCAAAAAGATTACAATTTCCATACAAACGGGTTACATATCACCACTTTTGTTGATGCGCCTGCTGGTAGTGGTCTAGGCACTTCATCGACCCTAGTTGTCGCGATCGTCGGTGCCTTTGTTGAGATGCTAAAACTCCCCCTGGGAGATTATGATATTGCGCATTTGGCATATGAGATAGAACGGATTGACCTCCAACTAGCGGGAGGAAAACAAGATCAATACGCTGCTACCTTTGGTGGCGTCAATTACATGGAGTTTTTTGATAATGATAAGGTGATCGTGAATCCCTTGCGCATCAAAGACACCTATCTACAAGAATTGGAGAACAATCTCGTGCTTTTCTTTACCGCTACCAGTCGAGAAAGTGCGACGATCATCAAAGAGCAACAGTCTAATGTAAATGCCAATAAAGAAGCATCAATAGAAGCAATGCATCAGCTCAAAATACAGTCGGTGCATATGAAAGAGGCACTCCTCAGAGGACAAGTCCATCAAATAGGAGACATATTAGATTTTGGGTTTGAGCAAAAACGAAAAATGGCCAAGAATATCTCTAATGATATGATCGAAGATATATATGCAAGTGCCAAAAATGCTGGTGCAACGGGCGGCAAAATAAGTGGCGCCGGCGGCGGCGGATTTATGATCTTCTATTGTCCTAATAACACAAGATATGCGGTGATAGATGCACTTAAAGCATATCAAGGAAATATTCATCACTATAACTTTACAAAACGTGGATTGACAACATGGACGCTTTAATGAAGTTAGAAGTTAGAAGTTAGAAGTTAGTAGTTAGAAGTTAGAAGTTAGTAGTTAGAAGTTAGTAGTTAGAAGTTAGAAGTTAGAAGTTAGAAGTTAGAAGTTAGAAATCAGAAATTAGAATAGGAAAGATGATGGGTGAATTTGCAGAGGTGAAGGAATTTGACAGCTTAACCAAACATGTGCAGCCTTAGCGGCATCAACAAATAAACCAAACTTGTGCAGCTTCAGCGGCATCAACCAATTCAGCAATTCCCCAGTTACCCAATCATGTGCAGCTTTAGCGGCATCACCAATTACCCAACCAAACAAACAACCATATGAACGAAAACATAAAAAACATCATTCAAGCATCCATCAATGCAAAGCAAGCCATCCTTACCGATGACGCGCTCGTCACTAGAATCAACGAGGCAATAGATGTTATCACAAAGTGCTTTAGAAGCGGCAACAAAGTATTGTTTTGTGGAAATGGCGGTAGTGCCGCTGATGCGCAACATTTAGCTGCAGAGTTTAGTGGCCGGTTTTATAAAGATAGAGATGCGCTACCTGCCGAAGCACTGCATTGTAATACATCATATCTAACCGCAGTAGCCAATGATTACAGTTACGATGTCGTCTACAGTCGCATGATAAAGGGTATCGGTCGACCGGGCGATGTTGTAGTAGGGCTGAGTACAAGTGGCAACTCCAAAAATATAGTAAATGCCTTTACACAAGCCAAAGAGAATGGTATGATTTCCATCGCACTGACGGGAGACTCTGGTGGTCAAATGCGCGATCAAGCAGATATCCTATTGAATGCACCTAGCAACGATACGCCACGCATCCAAGAGTGCCATATCATGATGGGGCATATCATTTGTGAGTTGGTAGAGAAAGCATATTTTGGTTAAACAGAACTCGTAGTTCGAAATCTAAATAATTGAATATCAAAATTATATGTGCGTTTTATCTATTTCGGGTGCATGTCTTTTTAATAAAATATCTAAAACCTATTCACAGTCCATCTGTCTTGCATTGCCTTGTGCAGGCGGCAGATACTTTTTTGCAGTCGCTCAAAAAAGTATCCAAAAAAAGCTTGTTCAAAAAAAGGCGATTGCAAGCACCGTTCGCTTTCAAATCTTCATGCTTCTTCTACTGCCCTGTGTAGTATTTGCTTGGGCATACGTTCAATATGTGGCAATAGACGCAATTCCGATTTTTCTCTCACTATCGCTGGTTTTTGAACGAGTACAAACCAGAATTCGAGTATTAATATAGCATTGACTTTTTTAGCGTACCTAAATAAAATTATCTTATGTCAGATCAAATATCACCAAACGTGCAGATCACAGAAGCGATCATCTTAGCAGGAGGTTTAGGTACGCGACTCCAAAGCGTCATCTATGATATTCCCAAGTGTCTCGCACCGGTAAATGGTGTTCCTTTTTTGGATTATGTTTTAAGATATGCCCACAAACAAGGCATAGTTCGTTTTGTGCTATCCGTAGGTCACCTTAGAGAAAAAATATACGCATTTATCGAAAGTCAAGACTACCCTTTTGAGATTGATTATTGTGTTGAAGAAGAACCGCTGGGAACTGGCGGTGGTATCAAAAAATCCTTAACGCATTGCCTTACTCCCCATGTGCTTGTGCTGAATGGCGACACCATGTTTCATTACGACCTTACCAAAGTGATCTTGAGTGATTGTAACATCTTCTTAAAACCCATGCACGATTTTGATCGGTATGGTTCTGTGTTGATTGATGATCAAAATAGAATCATTTCCTTTCAAGAAAAACAAGCGGTCGCATACGGGCTGATCAACACAGGCGCTTACGTCATCGAGCGTGGGCATATAGATGATTTACCCCTTAACGATAAATTCTCATTTGAAAAGGACTATCTAGAGTCTTACCTAGGTGAACTAATTTTTACTGGCATAGTCATCGACGCCTATTTTATTGACATCGGCATTCCAGAGGACTACACAAGAGCCCAGGTAGAGTTAATGCGCAGTTCCGTCTAGCTTGAATAGTTTTGAATTGTTAATTTATTAAATGAAATCAATCTGAAACAGAAAATCTCCTGGCCTAGATTTCTAACGCGGAGCGTCACACGTTTGTTTACTTTTCGCCGCACTGAGCATGTCGAAGTGTTGATCGATGCA
>JANMMV010000572.1:0-5989 GCA_031373565.1 Saprospiraceae bacterium | reverse complement strand
GTCCCACGGATATGGGTAATCAAGCTTTGATGAAAAAAAACTCAACATTTCTGGCGTATGGTTGTAGATTTTTTTTGCATACTTTGCCCAGCCCTTTTCAACTAAGTAATGAACGGGTTTACCTTCCCATTGATCCATTTCTTCATGAAATTCACCTATCGCAATCATAGTTAGGTATGGAGCATGTGGTTTGTCTTGCTTCCAATGGTCAGTACGGGTACCGTCTACATTTTTCCGAGATGATATCTTCAATCCATTTGACAGCGTAGTGTATTTATCTTCGATAGTCAATTTTATCTCCTGGGTAAATCGTTCATTTGGTTTATCAAAAGTCGGGAACCATCTGCTATTGTTTTCAGTCTCACCCTGTGTCCATATCTGACTTGGTAGATCAGGATCCACTCCTAGGGGATCAATAAAGAAAAGGCCTTTATCTGATGTAATCGCATCGCTGCCAGAAACTTTATTTTCATTAGGTTTCGCTACATAATCGATAGATATGACAAACTTATCCTTACGGGTATAATTTGTGCCTAGATCGACATTTAGTGACTCGCCATTGTAAGTATACTTAGCAAGATTATTATTGACCTTAACACTATTTATTTCAAAACCTACCGCATCAAGCGTTACATTTTTGATAGGCTGAAAATAGGGCTTGATGGTTAGGTCAGCCTGACCAATAACGTGCTGCTTTCCCCAATCGAATCGTAGGTCTAAAGCAGTATGAAGGATATCGTACGACATTGTTGCCGTGGCGTTATAAACCCTTGGCATCGTATCAATAGATTCACTTCCTTCAGGAGTAACCACAATGGAATCAAGCATTCTCTCTAGCATATCCGGCTCAACGGCAGTAGTCATTAGTTCTTTTTTCGTTTTACAAGAGCCAAAGGAAAAAAGTAAAACCAGTATGATTAGATAGTTTAACAAAGTAGATTTCACTGACATTTTTTATTATTTTGACGCAAAAGTATATAAATTATTGATTTTCACCACAATCGGGTCGTTTATGTCAAAATCTTTAATCAAAAAAAGCCAAGGAACTCACTTTTGAATTCCTTGGCTTCCACGTTTAATCACAAACTTTGCTGAATATGATGACTTCACGGGTCACCCATTCAATCATATAATGTATTTCGCAGGGCATGCGTGACAAATTAGTACAATTATTTTGTGGAAACTTTTGTTCTCAGTAACCTAATTCCACTAAAACACAAAAGCCCTGACTAATAAGTCAAGGCTTTTGATATTTCGTTACTAGCTGAGCTAGTATCTAAGGCTGATTAGTGAGCTGCTGCTGTAGTATCAACTGCAGGTGCTGCCATAACTGTAGTATCAACAGCAGGTGTTACCATAACTGTAGTATCAACTGCAGGTACTGCTACTTCTTCAGCTGCTTTTTCTTTACAAGCTACGAATGATGCAGCAACGAATAAACCTAGGATAAATGACTTTTTCATGAAATGATGTTTTATATTTATTATTTAAAATTGTAATGCAAGAGTAGGAAGAATAATCCATACCGAAACTATCGTTAAACAATCATTAACAAACATTCAATAAATCTTTGAATAACCTAGGCGTGATAGGTCGTTAAATGACATTTTATCGCTTATTTATGTTTGTTAGATACTATTTATTTGCTATCAAAGATTCCATCAAAGATACCAAAAGACGTACTCCAAAGGCGGTTGAAGTGCGAGATTTTGCATATTCGCTATCCGTAAAGGCAACTCCCGCAATATCAAGATGAACCCAATTAGGATGATTTTCTACAAAAACCTCTAAAAACTTAGCTGCTGTAATCGCTCCAGCTACTGGCCTTGTACTTAGATTTTTTACATCAGCTATATCAGAATTCATTTCAGCAGTATAGTCATCCCAAATGGGCAATCGCCAAACTCTCTCCGTAGTGTTATCACCAGATGCTGAAACCATTGATGCCAATTTATCATTGTGCGTAAACATGCCAGCTGCTACATTTCCTAATGTTGCTACGATACTGCCAGTCAGCGTTGCTAAGTCTACAAGATATTCGGGTTTATACTTATCTATTATATATGAGAGTCCATCAGCAAGCACCAATCTTCCTTCGGCATCAGTATCAATCACCTCTATCGATTTCCCGCTATAAGAGGAGATTACATCACCCGGACGTATGCTATTGGCATCGACTGCATTTTCAGCACTCGGAACGACCCCAACTATATGTAAATCAAGTTGTAATCGGGCTGCAAGCTCCATGGCACCTATTACAGCGCCTGCGCCACCCATGTCACACTTCATAAAGCCCATATTGAGCGATGGCTTTATTGATACTCCTCCCGTGTCGAAGCTTATTCCTTTGCCTACCATACCCAATTGTGGATGCTTGGATTTACTTCCTTTAGGTTTGTATTCCATGACGATCAGGCGTGATGGAGTTGCGCTACCCTGCCCTACTGCAAGCAAAGCATGCATACCCATCTTTTTGAGCTGCGGTTCATCATATACTTTTACAGAATAGCCCCACGTTTTACCTGATTTTACGGCTGTGCTAGCTATATAGGTCGGCGTTTTAATATTAGAAGGATGGTCTACCAGCGACATGACCGTCATTTGAGACGCCGCAATGTGCAATCCGTGATTCGCAAATTTGACTTGGTCCTTGTTAACTATAATGTTAATCGTAGCTTGACCACTAGCATTAATCGTTTTAAAATGACCAATTTGATAAGTGGACAAAACTGAACCAGCCGTTATTGAAAGAATGGTTTGGTCGTTGTGTCCTTCTGTCAATATATCTATCGTATCCTTCTCGGTACTTTTCAATCCGTGGATCGCAGATCTTAAAATGGGTATCATCTTGCCGGCATCCTTTTGCTCTCCTAATCCCACCAAAACCACTTTACAATTTGAAACTGGGTTAATGAGATTCAATATTTCTTTAGCTTCCGCCTTGAAGTGTCTTTTCACATCTACCCCAACGTGTAGTTCCAATTTATCATAATCAATGGCCGATTGAGATACCGAGACGACAACGATCGTTGGTTTTTTAGAAGGTATTGCTTGCAGATGTAAAGACATAGCTGTATTGATTGCCGATTTTTAGTGGATCGTATTTTAGAATTTCAAAAAGTAAAGCCATTGTAGCGCTAGCGGAAACTGCTGTCCCCAATGAATTTCTTTATGTTGTCCAGTTGGGTTGTGAGAAAAAATAATATCCAAATTTCCGTATTGACGCTTATCTTGCAAGATATTGTCAAGTCTCTTAACTTGCGCAAAATGGTTGGCACTTTCCATTCCGCCTGCATATAAATACATGTCTGTGGGTGCACTGGGATAAAATTTATGCGCCATCTCGTATATTTCTTCTGAAATCCAAAGGCTAGGAGAGAAGATCATCATATTGCCAAAAACATCTGGATAGTGAAATCCTGCATATAAACTGATCAGACCGCCAAGACTACTTCCACCGATGCCGGTAGATTTGCGATCGCTCAAAACCCTGAACTTACTATCAATCATGGGCTTCAGATGTTCAACCATAAATCTTAGGTAAAGACTGCCCTCAGCCTCTGAATACCTCGGAGTTGAATGTGGCAAATATTCCTGAATCCTTAAAATACCGCCATGATCAACTGCAACGATGATCACGTCACCCATACCTTCCCTTGCCAAACTCTCCAGCGCTTTATCCACTCCCCAGTTACCATAAGGAGCATATTCATCAAACAAATTTTGTCCATCATGAAGATACATGACCGGGTAATATTTGTCAGTCTCATAATAATCGTGGGGCAATAGTACCGCAATACGTCGGGTACGATTCAGCTGAGGAATCTCGTAAGCTTCGGATATCACTTCGATTTTCGGATAGTGCGGTCGTGCTAAGTTCTGTGTCATATTGGATGGCAAATGTAATCAAAATCTTATATCTACAAAAAAAACGCACAATTTAATGATTGAGCACTTGACTAAATCATCAATCATTTGTTAATTTTTACTTATTAATACTAACATTCTGATGATAAATAATTATCTTTGCGGTCCATTTGAAAAAGTTCATAACCGATGAGTATTTTAGATCATTTTTCGCTGCCATATCAAGGCCTGAAAGATGGAATACATGAGTACCATTTTAATGCGGGAGATTCATATTTTGCGGCTTTCGAAGCTAGTCCAATAAAAATCGGTCAAGTCAATATTGATTTGAAACTTGATAAAAGGACAAACAATATGAGTATTCTCGATTTTGAAATAGTTGGATACGTTAAAGCTGCATGTGATAGGTGCTTAGCTGATATTTTGTTGCCGATCAAGGGCAATTATCAGTTGCATGTCAAACAAGGCGCAGGAAACAATGCTGAAGACGACGTTATATATTTAGCCCCTGATGAGCCCATGTTAAAGCTCGCGGAAGTTATATATGAACTAATCGTCCTTTCAATGCCTATGATAAATAGGTATGATTGTGAGACAGATAATCCGAAACCATGCAATATCGACGTACTGAACAAACTGAATGAAGAGACAGATTTGCCAGATGAGTCACCCGAAAAAGGTAACTCAATATGGGATAATCTGAAGAATATAGATTTGAATTAGATTGATAATATACAAAATTTTGAACAATGGCACATCCGAAGAGTAGGGTCTCGAAAGCTAGAAAGGGTAAAAGAAGAACGCATCACAAAGCTGTAATGCCACAATTAACTATTTGCAAAACAACAGGCGAGTCGCACATGATGCACAGAGCATATTGGCACGAAGGTAGTATGTACTACAAAGGTCAAGTTGTAATCAAAGCAAAAGAAGTAGAAGAGGTAGAATAGTCCTTTTAGGCTACAATTTTATATAAGAGCTCCATTTATCTAATGATATGTGGAGCTTTTTGTGTTTTATTTGCCCTAGGTTTATTTTTGTATTTACCAATTCTAGAATTACAGCACAAAACAATTTTGTACATTTGAACTTAATTCATAAAAATCAAAAATCATCAATACATGAAGACAATCATCAATAGTCCATTCGCACCTACACCCATCGGCCCATATAATCACTCCGTTTTAGTAGGCAACACCCTTTATATGTCTGGTCAGATTGCATTCGATCAAGCGACAGGACAGTTAATTCTCGATAATATCGAAGATGAAACACATCAAGTGATGAAAAATATACAACACATTTTGACAGAAGCTGGATTAACTTTCGAAAACATCGTCAAATGTTCCGTTTTTGTATCAGATATGGAGATGTATAGTCGTATCAATGCTGTCTATGCTAGTTATTTCAATGATGATACAGCACCCGCTAGAGAACTTGTCCAAGTGGCCAACCTACCTAGATATGTAAATGTCGAAATCAGTTGTATCGCTGTCAAGTAAAGAGAGAAAAATATTTCTGCTTTCCTAAACATATTTGGCAATAATTGGTAATCCCAACTTTTATAAAAAAAATAATAGCTACAAAATTATTTTTTTTTACGCTGAGTTAAATTTTATGATCACAAAGATGATGCATAAAATGCCTTTTCGTATTGTATCTACTTAGAACATGCTTCACGCGAGCACTAAAAGCACAAAGCACGCTTTAACCCTGAGTTAAATATTTATTAAACATATAGTTTTGTAGTTTAAAATTGTTGGTTAATTTTACTGTGTATTCAATAATTAATTAACCAAAGTCACAATTTTATGTTTAACATTTTACACTTAAAAAAATGGTCTTCGGCTATATTTCTGCTTGTTCTCACGCAAGCGGCTATTTACGCCCAAGCGACCTTTAATATCAAAGGTTCAGTCAAAGATGCCAATAATGAAGCTATTATCGGTGCTGCTATCATGATTGACGGTACATCAGTAGGTACAATTACCGATGTTGAAGGCATGTATGATATCATCGGCAATTTGCCAACCGGTGATTACACCGTTTCTATCTCTTATGTGGGACATAGTACGTCATTCCGTGAAATCAAGCTGTCAGAAGGTTCAAATAGCCAAATGAT
>JANMMV010000547.1:0-2901 GCA_031373565.1 Saprospiraceae bacterium | reverse complement strand
AAAAAACATATTTTTCAAGAGACCTTAATTATTGATAACTTACTGATCAAATCCTTCTAGGACTTTTCTATTCACCTGTTCTTCTCTCTCTTCCTTCGCGCAGTTTTGTGGATGGCGACAGAAGCATTTAACTCAAAACCGATGAGCATGATCAGGGCATTAAGTTGAATCCAAATCATGGTAACAATCAACGCTCCAATAGACCCATATACCTCATTGTATCGACTAAAGTTATTGATGAATTCACTAAATATAAACGATGTCAATATCGAAAAAACAGTAGCTATGACCGAACCTATATTAAAAAATGCCGTGCGGCGATGCATCGCTGGTCCATACCTGTAGATCAAACTAATGCCTGTGAACACGACGAAAAGCGCAAAAAGCTTATTCAAAAAGGAAATAACCCACAAAAAAACAGCTGAAAATTGATAGTGCGATGCCAACCATTCAAGCACTTTCCCTTCCACTACCACAGCTACAAGAGATGATATCAGCAACAAAGAAAGAATGATAGTTAGCGCGACGGCTACAATTCGATCTTTGAACCATGGTCTGTCGATAAAAGTGTCATTATATGCTTTATCGAATCCAGACATGAGATTGAGCATTCCATTGGACGAAAACCATAACGCCAGAAATGCCCCTACTGACAATAATCCGTCGCGCTTGATAGAAGTTAGGTCAATGATGATGTTAAAAATAAAATCATGAACTGACTTCGGTAGGACTTTAGATAGATTATCACTCAATGTTGTAGTAAAATCTTGTACTCCTGGTATCAGTGGCAATAATGTAAATAAAAAAATAATCGCTGGAAACAAGGATAAAAAAATACTAAATGAAACCGCATTAGCACGAATCATGATGTTATCTTTCTTCGCTTCTTTCCAAACAAAATCTACAACATCATACAGTGGTAATCCAGAAAAACCCCACGGGCTGAATTCCTTTGTCCACTCAATAAATCGTTCCCATTTGGTAGCTACTACCTTGCGCCGCCTTTTGTTGCTCATTTGACAAAGTAAGACCGTAACTTGTCAGTCATTTCTACCGGCGCCGATACTCTCGAGCCTGTCTCCATATGGATAAAAAATAGTTTTACTGATGCTTTGTGAAGTAGCAGACCATCCCTATAGATTTCGTTTTCAAAAGTCACCATTTTCGTGGGAATTTCTCGAAGGATAGTGCGTATGGTCAATAAATCATCATACTTGGCAGAATGAATGTATCGAGCTTCGACATGCACAACAGGCATCATGATGCGATATTCGTCTTCGAGTCTTTTGTAAGGCATGTCGATACTTCGCATGGCTTCCACCCTACCTATCTCATACAATTGTGGATACTGCCCATAATAGAGATAACCCATCATATCGGTCTCTCCGTACCGCACTCTCTTATGATAGTCATGTTGGAACATGCGCAATAATTTGAAATTAAACAGATACTCTCACGAGTGGGCATGTCATACAATGTGATCCACCGCGTGCGCGAGACAATTCGTTGGAAGGTATGGTGATAATGGTCTTCTTCAATGATTTAGGATCTATCGTTCCACTGTTTACTCCATCTAACAAATCCCTCGCATGGATAATAGTATAACCTGCTTTTTTGAGTGCATCTTCTGTTTTGGGATTTCGATCATACGTGATAGCAACGCCCGGACTTAGTGCGACAAGATTACAACCATCAGTCCATTGTTCACGCTCTTGGTAAGGTGTAACACCATCCCCTGCAAAGATAAAATTGATATTGGGGTTGATTTCTGATAAGAAAAAACTTTTAACAGAGTCATAAATAACCTGCGCGCCATTCTTACGATACACTGTCACGTTTGAACTAATTCCATCATAAATGATCGGTTTAAAACAGACGATATCATTGTGATCAATCATCGTAAATAACGTATCAATGTGCATACAAGATCTATCATCCGGTATATTGATTTGGGCTATATTTGAAACCAATCCTTTTGCAAATAATGCATCTCTGACGCATCTCACTGCATAGTCTGTGGTTCGCTCTGAACAACCTATCAAGACAAAATCATCGTTGATCATCATCACATCTCCTCCTTCAAGGGAGACTACCTCGCCTTTTTTGGATGGTGGAAACTTATCAAGATGGTTGAGATTAATGATTTTATCGTTTTTGGAAAGATCTTTGAAAAGCGGGTGAGCATAAAATATAAACCTAGTTAAGAGATTCTCTCTAAATCTAGCAGATTTGGCAGCTTTGGTAATAATGACATGATCTTTGATTGTCACCGCTATATCTCGCGTAAAAATAAAATTAGGGATGGGATCAAAATAGATGTGATCGTCTTCGGCATGGTAACCTGTGATTAGTACTTTGGTCAATTCACCTTCGGTCAAACCCATAAAAAACGCTTTGGTCGTTGGTGGTAACTCTTCATAGTCTACTACCTTGTCGATGAGTTCTTCTTTGATTTCAGGACTTGCATTAAAACCTTCTTCAATGAGCCGTTGGGTGTCCAAAACATTCTCTTTGCCCATGATATGCTGCAAAACACGTCTAAAAACATCGTGTTCTTCCTTCATCTGCGGTAGATGAACGATATCATCAAAGAGCAATTCTTCGGCCTTTTTGGGTGAAATACGCGCTATTCCTTCATCTGGACGATGGATGATAACTTTCTGCAATTGACCTATTTCTGAGTTTACATTTAACATAAATGAGTTTCGATAGTAGGTCACAAAGATAGGATAATAGTTTGTTCTTGTGCTGTAATATTTCTCAAAGTGTGTATACAAATGGCCTTTTTTGAGATGCATAGCATCGCTTTACGTTAACGACGGATTTCAATCCGTCGAAATTTACCTATAACTTATATTTGAGTGCCGGAGGTACGATCTATTTTTGTGCATTTTGTTATGC